>CAMTHN010000001.1 GCA_947072265.1 uncultured Clostridia bacterium
ATATATATTGATATTGGTTATATAATATGTGATAATATAGTTAAGCATAACTATATTTAATTAAAAGGGGTGTTTACAGGGTGGATTTAAGAGAAAAAAAGATTGAAGAAAAAAATATTTATAAAGGTTATTTTTTAAATTTAAATATTGATACTGTCCAACTTCCAAATGGAAAAATATCAACAAGAGAATATTTTAAACATCCAGGAGCAGTTTGTATACTTCCTATAGCATCAAATGGAGATATTATTATGGTTAATCAATATAGATATCCTATGGGTTGTTGTGTTTTGGAGCTTCCTGCAGGGAAGTTAGAAAAAGATGAAGATAAAGTGGATGCTAGTATCAGAGAACTTTTAGAAGAAACAGGATATGAATCTAGTTGTTTAGAATATATGGGAGAATATTATCCAGCACCCGCTTATGTAGATGAAATTATATATCTGTATAAAGCTACAGATTTATTATATAAAGGACAAAAACTTGATGATGATGAATTTTTAAAAGTGGAACAATATTCTTTAAAAGATATTAAAAAACTTTTATTTGATGGATCTATAAAAGATGGAAAAACACAAGCTTGTTTGTATAGATATTTATTAGAAAATTAATGTGAAGGAGAATAAAAATGTCTTTAAAAAAAGTTGATGTAACCATATGTGGAAAATCTTATACTTTGCAAACTAAAGAAAATCCTTCTTATTATATTGATTTAGCACAGATGATAGATAAAAAGATAAGCGAACTCATGGATCAAAATAAAAGTTTATCTATGGCATCTGCATCTGTTTTGGTATCTCTCAGTCTATTAGAAGAAAATATGAAGGTATCAAGAGATATAGATATAATTTTATCAGATTATAATTATTTAAAAGATAAGATGAATAATAAAGAGAATTAGAAAAAGGGGAAATTGGCATGAAAATAATGAATATAAAATTATTGTCAACTTCTGCATCTATCCCGACAAGGGCGACAGAAGGAAGCGCAGGATATGATTTGTATGCTGATGTTAAAAAAGATATAGTAATTGAAGTTGGAGAGAAATATACTATACCCACCGGGGTTGCTATTGATATTGGAAATAGCGGGTATGTATGCTTGATTTATCCACGAAGCGGGTTGGCAATAAACAAAGGGGTTTCTTTATCTAATAGTGTAGGTGTTGTTGATAGCGATTATAGAGGTGAGATTAAAGTTTGTTTGAAAAATGATGGAAAAGAAAAATTTATTATAAAAAATGGTGATAGAATAGCACAAATGGTTATAACTCCTATTGAAACTCCAGAATTAAAGCTAGTTGAAAATTTAGAAAAAACTATTCGAGGAAAAGGTGGATTTGGTTCTACAGGAGTGTAATAATTTTGGTTTTGACCAAATATTTAAATCATGGTAAAATATATATTAGGTGGTTTTATGGAAAAAATTATAACTATTTGTTCAGGAAGAAGTGGGACAGGAAAAACAACTTGTGCTTTAGGCATAGGTGGATTTTTTTCTAATATTAAAAAGAAAGTTTTAATTATAGAATTTTCATTGTCTAATACAGGATTAGATATATGTTTAGCTTCACAAAATAAAGTTGTTTTCAATATAGGTGATATTTTTTTGAATAATTGTAATATAAATCAAGCGATAATTACAAGTGATCAGGATGAAAATATTAGTTTTATATCTGGTGCAAATAATATTTATAAAGATATAGATCATACAAAATATAAATTTTTTTTAGAATCTGTAAAGAGTTTAGATAAGTTTGATTATATTATTATTGATTTTTCTTTGCAGGATATAGAAATTCTTTCTTATATATTGGATATATCTAATTTAAATTTATTTATAACTAGTTGTGATAGTATATCTATTCGTGAAAATAGTCGACTTATTTCTCATTTAAAAGAAATAAAAGAAATAAAAGCAAGACTTATTATAAACAAGGTTGAAAAAAGAATATTAAAATTAGAACAAATATTTGATCTTGATTTTATAATAGATACTATCTGTTTACAATTAATAGGTGTTTTATCTTATAGAAAAAATATTTCTATAACCGCTATAAATAAACAAATCTTAGATAAAGATAAATTGGCTTTAAAAATTTTTGATAATATAGGTAGAAGAATATTAGGAGATGACATACCTTTAAAAATAATATAAAGGTGGTATAAAGTGAATATAGGAATAATTGCACATGATTCTAAAAAAGAACTTATGGTTCAATTTTGCATTGCTTATTGTGGAGTTTTGAATAGGCATAGTATATGTACAACATCTAGCATGGGGAAGCTTATTTCTGAGGCTACAGGATTACATATAGAAACTGCATTATCAGATGTAGACAGAGGTGAAGATCAAATTGCATCTAGAATAGCCTATAATGAAATAGACCTACTTTTATTTTTTAGAGACACTATTTCACCAATCATGAATAATGAGACAGATGCAAATCTATTAAGACTATGTGATATACATAATATACCTGTTGCTACTAATATTGCTACAGGAGAGGTTTTAATTCATGGTTTGGAAAGAGGAGATTTAGACTGGAGAAACATTGTTAAATCTTCTTGAAAAAAATCATATATATTTATATAAACCTCCTTCTATTAATTAGAGAAGGAGGTTTATATAAATAAGAAGTGATATTATATAGATAGAAGGAAAATCATAAATGAGTTTAATAAGTAAAATATTACGAGGAACCAAAGATATTCTTCCAGAAAAGACAGAGGAATGGAGACGGGTTAAAGATATTATATATAAAATATTTTTAGATGGAGGATATCAAGAGATAATTACCCCCACTATAGAAGGAACAGGATTGTTTAAAAGAAATAAAGATGATACTAGTGATATTGTTCAAAAAGAAATGTATACCTTTATAGATAAGGGTAATAGGGATATTAGCCTTAAACCAGAAGGAACAGCAAGTGTTGTTAGAAGTGTTGTGGAAACAGGACTTATAAACAATAGTCTTCCTTTAAAGCTATTTTATTTTACTCAATGTTTTAGGTATGAAAAACCACAACAAGGAAGATATAGAGAGTTTTATCAATTTGGAGCAGAATTATTTGGATCAGAATCATTTTTAGCAGAATTAGATATTATATATTATATAGATAAATTGTTTAGAAAATTAAAATTAGAAAATATTTATCTAGAGATAAACTCTATAGGGTGTGATGAATGCAGACCAATTTATGCTGATCTTCTTAAAGAATACATAAACAAAGAGGATAATTTTTGTGTAACTTGTAAAACGAGATGTGAAGCGAATCCTCTTAGAAGTTTTGATTGTAAAAATCCTGTATGTAAAGAACTTTTAAACCAAGCTCCATCTATAAATAATCATATATGTGAGAGTTGTAAAAATCATGATGAAGATTTAAAGCGGGCTTTAGATGGGCTAAATATTAGTTATATATCTAATCCAAAGATTGTTAGGGGCCTAGATTATTATAACAAAACAGTATTTGAATTTACTTCTAGAGAGATAGGGTCACAAGGTGCTATTTGTGGGGGTGGCCGGTATGACAAACTTGTTTCTGAAATTGGTGGAAAACAAACCCCTGCAGTTGGATTTGGGATAGGATTTGAAAGACTTATTATGATTATAGAAAATCAAAATAAGCAGGCTAAACTATCTGAAAAAGTTGATATATATATAGCTAATATAGAAAAATCTACATTTGAGACAACCATTAAAATATTTAAAAAGTTAGATGATGATGGTTTTAAAGTTTTATTTGATATTATGGGAAGAAGTCTTAAATCGCAGTTTAAATATGCTGATAAAATTTGTGCAAAAAAAGTTTTAATAATAGGTAAACAAGAGATAGAAAAAGGAATATTTTTATTAAAAAATATGGAAACATCTAGCCAAGAAGAATTTATAATAAACGATTTTTTAGAAGGAAAAACTATAATATAAATTAAAAAACATAAGGAGAATTATTATGAATAGAATTAAACTAAGAAAATATGCAGAGCTTGCTGTTAAAATTGGAGCTAACGTTCAAAAAGGTCAACTTGTTATGATAAACTGCCCTGTAAATAATAGTGAATTTGGAAGAATGATAGCTGAAGAAAGTTTTAAAGTTGGGGCAAAAGATGTAACAATTTTATGGAATGATGAAGATTTTTCAAAAATTCGTCTTGAAAATGGAGAGCTTGATATATTTGAAGTTGTCCCACAATATAATATTGATACAAGAAAATATTTTGTGGAAAACAATGCCGCTATAATTAGTGTTTCTTCTTTAAATCCTGAGATATATTTAGGTGTTGATTCAGAAAAGATAAAAACATTAACGATAGCCAATAATAAAAGTTTTGAATTTTTTTCTAATGCAATTTCTAGAAATAAGCTTAGATGGACAATTGTGGCTGCTTCTAACAAAGAGTGGGCGAAAAAAGTTTTTCCAGATATATCAGAAGATGAGGCAGAAGAAAAATTATGGGAATATATATTTAAAGGTACAAGAGTTTCGGAGGAAGATCCTATACAAAATTGGGAAGATCATAAAAAACATCTAAGCAAAAAGGTTTCGTACTTAAATAAACTACAATTTAAAAGTTTAAAATATAAAAATAGCTTAGGAACAGATATAAAAGTTGAACTTGTTAAAAATCATCTATGGGTTGGTGGAAGTTCTAAAGATATAGTTGATAATTTAGAATTTAGTCCTAATATACCGTCTGAAGAAGTTTTTACTATGCCAAACAAAAATGGAACAGATGGAATTGTATATTCGGCACTACCATTAATATATCAAGGCAATATTATAGATGATTTTTATTTAAAATTTAAAGATGGTCTAGTTGTTGATTTTGGGGCAAAAAAAGGGTATGAAAGTTTAAAAGATTTATTGGGTATAGATGAAGGGGCAAAAAGATTAGGAGAGGTTGCTTTAGTTCCTTATGGATCTCCAATTTCAGATATGAATACTTTATTTTATAATACATTATATGATGAAAATGCGTCTTGCCATTTTGCAGTTGGTAGAGCATATGGAACAAATATCCAAAATTTTGAAACTATGTCTAAAGGTCAGAAAGATAAAAATGGTGTTAATACATCTCTAACACATGTGGATTTTATGATAGGTACAAAAGATTTAACTATAATAGGAGAGCTGGGAGATGGAACAGAAATTATTGTTTTTGAAGATGGTGGTTGGAAAGAATAGAGAGGTGTTTATTTATGAGGAATTATAAAATTTGCGTATATGCTATATGCAAAAATGAAAGCAAATTCATAGATAGATGGGTAGATTCTGTAGGGGAAGCCGACAAGATATTTGTGTTTGATACTGGTTCTACAGATGATAGTGTCAAAAAACTGCTTGATAGAGGTGTTGTTGTAAAACAAGAATTTTTAGATCCTTTTTATTTTGATCAGGCAAGAAACAAAGCACTAGAAATGGTGGATGATGATACTGATATATGTGTTTGTTTAGATTTGGATGAAGTTTTTGAAAAAGGCTGGAGAAATCTAGTGGAAAAGAGTTGGACTCCAGAAACGGTTGTAGGTAGATATAAATTTGTTTCACATTTTTTTGAAGACGGAAGAGAAAATAGAACTTTTTTAAATGAAAAGATTCATATAAGAGAAGATTTTGTTTGGGAATATCCAATACATGAGTGTTTGATTTATAAAGGAAAGTCTAAAAAAGTTCGTACTATGCTTGAAGGAGTTTTTTTAGGACACTATCCAGATACTACAAAATCGAGAGATTTTTATCTAGGAATTATGGAGGATAGAGTTAAATGCGAACCTCAGGATTCAAGAACAAAATACAAATTAGCAAAAGAATATTTTGTTAGAAGAGAATGGGAAAAATGCATAAAAGTTTCTAAAGAATATTTAGAGATGCCAACAAGCACCTATGATAATCAAAGGGGATCTGCTATGAGATCTATGGCTTCTTCGTATAAAGTTTTAGGAGATATCCAAAGTGCAATATATTGGAGCGGTATTGCATGTTTAGAAACACCATTGTTGCGAGAGCCTTTTTTAGATTCTGCAAAGCTTTGGTTTTATCAAAAAAAAGATATTGCAAAATCAGAATATTATATTGATAAGGCTTTAGATATAAATTTTAGAGGACAGAATTATTTCCTTGCAGAAGGTTCGTCTTGGGGGTATTATATATACCAACTTGGGGCTAGTATAAAATATAGGTTAAAAAAATATCAGAGGGCATATGAACTTATATTGATTGCAAAAGATATGAACCCAGATGATGAAAAGATAAAAACTTCGTATGATCTTATAAAAGATAAGGCTACAAAATATTATTAAAAATAGGTTAATAGGAGAAGTAAATATGATAGATGAAATGACGGATTTAAAAAGAACCCACTATTCGACAGAATTGTCTAATAAAGATATTTCTAAGACGGTGGTTGTTTGTGGATTTGTTCAAAAAGTTCGAGATAAAGGGAATTTAGTTTTTATAGATCTTAGAGATAGAACAGGTATTATACAACTTTCTTTTAATGATAAGACAGAAAAATTAGTTATAGCAAAGGCAAAGACACTTAAGTCTGAGTATGTTATTATTGCTAAAGGGGTTGTTGTTTCTAGAGAGAGTGTAAATAAAGATATAGAGACAGGAGATATAGAAATTATTGCAGAAGATATTAAGGTTTTATCTATTTCTAAAACTCCTCCTTTTCATATATCAGATGATGTAAATGTAAATGATGAGCTTAGATTAAAATATAGATATCTAGATCTTAGAAGACCAGAGCTACAAAAAACTATTATGATGAGACATAAGATAACAAAATGTATTAGAGATTTTTTTGATAAAGAGAAGTTTTTAGAGATAGAAACGCCTCTTTTAATAAAATCAACACCAGAGGGAGCAAGAGATTATTTAGTTCCTTCTAGGGTTCATAAAGGAAACTTTTTTGCTCTCCCACAATCACCACAACTATATAAACAGCTTCTCATGGTTTCTGGATATGATAGATATTTTCAGATAGCAAGATGTTTTAGAGATGAAGATCTTAGAGCAGATCGCCAGCCAGAGTTTACCCAGATAGATGTTGAGATGAGCTTTGTGGATCAACAAGATGTGATAAATATTAATGAAAAGTTTATAGAATATATATTTAAAAATATCTTAGAAAAAGATATATCACTTCCAATTCCTAGGATGGCATATAAAGAGGCAATGGAAAGATTTGGTTCGGATAAACCAGATATTAGATTTGGTTTAGAACTTGTAGATATATCTGATATAGTTGTGAAAAGCGGT
Organism: uncultured Clostridia bacterium; assembly: GCA_947072265.1. Classification (GTDB taxonomy): domain Bacteria; phylum Bacillota; class Clostridia; order Oscillospirales; family Ruminococcaceae; genus CAMTHN01. The sequence goes on from CAMTHN010000001.1 coordinate 7,269, forward strand.
TTTAAAGTTTTTTCTGGTGCGGTAGAGTCTGGTGGATCTGTTCGTGGAATAAATATCTCTGGAGGGTTTGAAAAAATTTCTAGAAAAGATATAGACAAGCTTACAGTTTTTGCAAAGACGTATAAAGCAAAAGGCGTTGCTTTTACTAGAATAGGAAATGATAATATTAGTAGTTCTAGTTATGAAAAATTTTTATCTCAGGATATAATAGATCAGATAAGGGATAGACTTTTAGCAAAATCAGGGGATGTTATACTTATTGTTGGAGATGCTAAAGATGAGACTGTTTTTGACAGTCTTGGGGCTCTTCGTTTAGAAATTGCTAAAAAACTTGATCTTATAAAAGGTGGAACTTTTGCACCTTTATGGGTTACAGGTTTTCCTTTATTTGAATATGATGAAGAAAAGAATAGACTTGTTGCAAAACATCACCCATTTACATCGGTTAAACATGAGGATATAAAAAAACTTGATGATAAACCTCTAGAATGCAGAGCAAATGCATATGATTTTATTTTAAATGGTTGTGAGATTGGTGGAGGATCGATTCGTATAAGTGATAGTGATATGCAATCTAAGATGTTTAATCTTATGGGATTTGAACAACAAGAGATAGATGATCGTTTTGGGTTTTTGTTAGAAGCTTTTAAATATGGAGTTCCTCCACATGGTGGAATTGCATATGGATTGGATAGACTTGTAATGATTCTTCTAGAAAAAGATAGTATAAAAGATGTTATTGCTTTTCCAAAAGTTCAAAATTCTAGCGAACTTATGTCTGGTTGTCCCGCTATTGTTGACAAAAATCAACTAGAAGAATTAGGAATAGAATGCAAACAAAAAGAAAAAGAATAGCTATATAGCTATTCTTTTTCTTTTTGTTTTTTAAATTATATAATTTTTATAGTATGCCTTGTTTAGCCATTGCGGTTGCCACTTTATGAAATCCAGCAATGTTGGATCCAATAACAAGATTATTAGGATGATTATATTTTATAGAGGTGTCATTAGAAGATTTAAATATATTTTTCATAATAGTTTCAAGTTTCTTATCAACAGTTTTAAAATCCCAGCTATCTCTAATCGAATTTTGTGACATCTCCAATCCTGAAGTTGCAACACCACCAGCATTTGCTGCTTTTCCAGGTGCGAATGATATATTATTTTTTAAAAAAAGATGAACAGCTTGTTCGGAACATGGCATATTAGCACCTTCTGCAACAGCGATAACGCCATTTTTTATTAAAATTTCAGCATCGCTAAGAGATAGTTCATTTTGTGTTGCAGAAGGGAGAGCTATATCACAAGGAATAGACCAGATAGACTTTTCTGAAGCTGGATAAAATTCTGCAGAATTGTCCAGATTTATATATTCTGATATTCTTTGTCGATTAATCTCTTTTATAGAGATGATATGGGAAAGATTTATACCATTTTTAGCGTATATAAATCCACTAGAATCAGACATAGCAACAACACAAGCTCCCATTTGTATAGCTTTTTCGGCAGCATAGATTGCTACGTTTCCAGAACCGGAAATAACAATTTTTTTGTCTTTAATATCTTGTTTATTTATATTTTCAAGCATCTCTTTTGTAAAATAAAGCAACCCATATCCTGTGGCTTGTTTTCTAACAAGAGATCCACCAAATTCTAAACTTTTTCCTGTTAAAATTCCTGTAAATTCGGATTTTATTCTTTTATATTGTCCAAACATATACCCAATTTCTCTCTCTCCAACTCCTATATCTCCCGCGGGGATATCTATATTAGAACCAATATATTTAGAAAGTTCTGTCATAAAGCTCTGGCAAAATCGCATAATTTCTCCATCAGATTTTCCCTTTGGATTAAAATCAGATCCGCCTTTTCCTCCTCCAAGTGGAAGACCAGTAAGACTATTTTTAAATATCTGTTCAAATCCTAGAAACTTTATAATGGATGGGTTTACAGAGGGGTGAAAACGTAGTCCCCCTTTGTATGGTCCTAAAGCAGAGTTGAATTGAACTCTATAGCCTGTATTAACATCTATTGTTGTGTCATCTTTTTGATAGGCAACACGAAATTCTATAAGTCTTTCTGGTATAATTATTCTTTCTAATATTCCTGATTTTATTATGTAAGAGTTTTCCTGTATATATGTTTTTAGAGAAGATAAAACTTCTTTAACGGCTTGAATAAATTCCAATTGGTGTCCATTCTTAAATTTTAAATTATCAATAATAGAGTTTATAAATTTGTTTATCATAAAAAACCTCGTTTCTTTAAAATTTATATATCTATACATTATAATATATAATATAAAAAATATGTAGAAAAGTTTAAATAAATCTTAAAGATATCATATTTATTCTTTTCAAATTTTATTTATTGGTATATAATAAAATAAGAGTTACAAGTTTAATAATATAGACTTTAAGAGAGAGGTATAATTATGCTTTCAAGAGATAATATAAATGATATACTAAAACAAGCTAATGTTTTGTTAGAAGGACATTTTTTACTTACATCTGGAAAACATAGTGAAAAATATTTACAATGTGCGAATATTTTTAGAAATACAAAATATGCAGAAATATTGTCTAAAGAACTTTGGGAAAGATTTAAAGATATAGAAGTTGATCTTATAGTTGGTCCAGCTTTGGGGGCGGTTCAGATGGCATACGAAGTTTCTAGACATTTTGGAGTTGAAAACTTTTTTACAGAGAGAAATGCAGAAGGTAAGATGTTTTTAGGAAGAAGTTTTGAGATAAAAAAAGGATCAAAAGTTTTAGTTGTTGAAGATGTTATAACAACGGGTGGATCTGTTAGAGAGGTTATACAAGTTATAAAAGAGCAAGGAGGCGTTGTTGTTGGAGTTGGATCTATAGTTGATAGAACTGGAGAAAAAGTTGATTTTTCTGTCCCTCTAAAAAGTGTTATAACTGTGGATGTGGAAGCTTTTGATCCATTAAACTGTCCTATATGTAAAAATAGCAATAGACCTCTTGTAAAACCAGGAAGCAGAATCTTTAAAAAATAGGGGTCTTAATAAATGGCAGATAATATACATGGTGGTCATAGACAAAGGCTAAAGGATAGATTTATAAAAGATGGTCTAGACTCTTTTGAACCCCACAATATATTAGAATTATTATTATTTTTTGGGATATCTAGAGCGGATACGAATAAAATTTCTCATAATTTAATAGATATGTTCGGATCTCTTTCTGGAGTTTTTGATGCGCCATTTGAAGAATTGGTTAAAGTTGATGGAGTAGGTAAGAGTATAGCAACTTTAATAAAATTAATTCCAGAGATTAGCAGGATGTATATGATTGATAAATGTGATGTAAAACAGCATTTAAATACCACAAAAAAGGTTGGGGATTTTCTTCTTCCAAAATTTATAGGAAGGACAACAGAGGTTGTCTATCTTATATGTTTAGATAATTCTTGTAAAGTTCTTCATTGTGGAATATTATTTGAAGGAACGGTGAATGCTGCTAGTATAAGTATACGAAAAATTATAGAAGTTGCTATAAAATTTAATGCTAGTAATATAATCTTATCTCATAATCATCCAACTGGAGTTGCACTTCCTTCAAATGAAGATATAGTTACAACTGATAGAGTTGTAAAAGCTTTAAAGGTTATAGGTATAAGTCTTTTAGATCATATTATAGTTGCTAAAAATGATTTTGTCTCTCTGGCTGATAGTGGACATCTTTCGTTTATAAAGGGAGATATAATATAAAAAATGGGGTTAGTCTGAAAATATATTTTCAGACTAACCTTTTAAATAAGGGGGAATGTATATGGAAAAATTTCAGCTTGTTTCAAAGTATAAGCCAACAGGAGATCAACCAAAGGCGATTAAAAAATTGGTTGAAGGAATAGAAAAAGGATTTAGAGAACAAACTCTATTAGGGGTTACAGGGTCTGGAAAAACTTATACTATGGCAAATGTTATAGAAAAAATAGGAAAGCCAACACTAGTCTTAGCACATAATAAAACTTTAGCAGCACAATTATGCAGTGAATTTAAAGAGTTTTTTCCAAATAATTCTGTAGAATATTTTGTTAGTTACTATGACTATTATCAACCTGAAGCATATGTGGCCTCTACGGATACTTATATAGAAAAAGACAGTGCTATAAATGATGAAATAGAGAAGCTTCGACATTCTGCTACAAACTCTATAGCTGAAAGAAAAGATTTAATAGTTGTAGCCAGTGTTTCTTGTATATATAGTTTGGGAAATCCGATAGATTATAAAAACATGGTTATATCTTTGAGAGAAGGGATGGAAAAGAATAGAGATGAGCTTATAAGAAAGCTAATAGATATACAATATGAGAGAAATGACGTAAATTTTCAAAAGAATAAATTTCGTGTTCGGGGAGATGTAATAGAGATCTATCCACCTTATTCTAAAGGACAGATTGTAAGGGTAGATTTTTTTGGAGATGAAATAGAAAAGATAAGTGAGATAAATCCCCTTACAGGGGAGATTTTGCAGGGAGTTTCTCACGTTGCAATCTATCCTGCATCTCACTATATATTTGAAAGAGAAAAAATAAATATAGCTATAAAAGAGATAGAGGACGAACTTGCGGATAGGATAAAGTATTTTGAAGATAATGAAATGTTGTTGGAGGCACAGAGGATAAAACAGAGGACAATGTATGATCTTGAAATGTTGTTGGAGATTGGATTTTGTAAAGGTGTAGAAAATTATTCTAGAGTTTTATCAGGGAGACCAGAAGGAAGTGTTCCGTATTCTCTTATTGACCATTTTCCAGAAGATTTTTTGATGATAGTTGATGAGTCTCATGTTATGTTGCCCCAAATTAGGGGGATGTTTGGAGGGGACTATGCAAGAAAAAAGATGTTGGTAGATTATGGTTTTAGGCTTCCATCGGCATTTGATAATAGACCGTTAAATTTTGATGAATTTTATAAAAAGATAAATCAGGCAGTTTATGTATCTGCAACTCCGTCAGATTTTGAAAAAGAACATAGTAGCCAGATAGTTCAACAGGTTATAAGACCGACTGGTTTGTTGGATCCTACTATAGATGTTAAGTTAATTCAGGGGCAGATAGAAGATATTTTATTTCAAATAAATGAGAGGATAAAAAAAGAAGAAAGAGTATTTATAACAACACTAACAAAAAAGATGTCAGAAGACCTTACAAATTTTCTTATAGACCATGGAATAAAGGTTAAATATATCCATTGTGATATAGATACGATGGAAAGGATGGAAATTTTAAGAGACTTAAGGTTAGGAAAATTTGATGTATTAATAGGGATAAACCTTTTAAGAGAGGGGATAGATATTCCTGAAGTTTCTTTAGTTTGTATTCTTGATGCAGATAAACAAGGATTTTTAAGAAGCGAGAGTGCACTTATACAAACAATAGGAAGAGCCGCGAGAAATAGCAATGGACATGTTATAATGTATGCAGATATTGTGACGAATGCAATGGAAAAAGCTATAACAGAGACACAAAGAAGACGAGAAATTCAGATAAAATATAATATAGAAAATAGTATAACTCCGACGACTATAAAAAAGGATATTAGAGATATTATCGAGATAAGTAAAAAAACTAAAAAAACTAAACAAGACGTTTCAAAAATGAGTATAGAAGAAAAACAAAAACTTATTATAACATTAAAAAAAGATATGAAAGAAGCAGCAAGGCTTTTAGAATTTGAACACGCTGCATTTTTACGAGATAGATTAAAAGAGGTAGAAGGTAGTTAGGAAAGATAGAAGGTGGATATATGAGCATAGATAAGATAGTTATAAAAGGAGCAAGAGAGAATAATTTAAAAAATATAGATATATCTTTGCCAAGAGATAAGCTTATAGTTTTTACAGGACCATCAGGGTCTGGAAAGTCTTCATTAGCATTTGATACAATATATGCAGAGGGACAAAGAAGATATGTAGAAAGTCTTTCTGCGTATGCAAGACAGTTTTTAGGACAGATGGAAAAGCCAGAGGTTGAATATATAGAGGGGCTATCTCCTGCAATATCAATAGATCAAAAGACGACAAATAAAAATCCAAGATCAACAGTAGGAACAGTTACAGAGATATATGATTATTTAAGACTTTTGTTTGCTAGAGTTGGAAAAGCACATTGCACAGTCTGTAAAAGAGAGATAGAGAAACAGACGATAGATCAAATTGTAGATCGAGTTATGACCTTAAAGGCAGGGGAAAAAATTCAAGTTTTATCTCCAATTATACGATCAAAAAAAGGGGAGCATAAAAAAGAGATAGAAGGAATAAAAAGAAATGGATATGTTCGAGTTCGAGTGGATGGAAATATGTATGATATATCCGAAACAATAGAGCTGGATAAAAATAAGAAACATAGTATAGAAGTTATAATTGATAGACTGGTTGTTAAACCTGAGATTAGAGAGAGGCTTTCAGATAGTATACAAACAGCTGTAGCTTTGTCAGATGGTTTAGTTTTGATAAATATCTTTTCAGAGGATCGAGATGTTATGTTTTCTCAAAACTATTCGTGTCCAGACCATGATATATGTATAGATGAAATTTCTCCTAGCATGTTTTCTTTTAACAATCCTAAAGGTGCATGTGAAAATTGTATGGGAATAGGAACAACTATGAAGATAAATGAAAAGAATTTAATAGTTGATGAAAATATTTCTATCAATCAAGGAGGAATTAGAGCTTGTGGTTGGGATCTAAGCGAGGGACAGAGTATTGGAAATATGTATATACAAGCTCTGTCAGAAAGATATAAATTTAAGTTAGATATACCTATAAAAAAACTAGAAAAAAAGGTTTTAGATATAATATTTTATGGAAATAAAGGGGAAGAACTAGATTTTGTGCATAAACATGGGGTTTATAAAGGGAGTTTTGAAGGAATAGTTAATAATCTAGAAAGAAGGTATAAAGAAACTCAAAGCTCTGCGGTTAGAGAAGATATATCAAAATATATGACAATTTCTAGTTGTTCTTTATGCAAAGGAGAAAGACTTAACGCAATAACTCTAGGGATTACAGTTGGTGGTATAAATATTAGTAAATTTAGTGTAAAAAGTGTGGAAGAATGTATTGATTTTATAGGATTATTGAAACTATCTAAAGGGGATATGTATATATCTGACAGAATTATAGAAGAGATAAAAAAAAGGCTTTTATTTTTAAAGAGTGTGGGATTAGATTATTTAACTCTATCTAGATCTGCGGCAACACTTTCAGGAGGAGAAAGTCAGAGAATAAGACTTGCTACACAGATTGGATCTTCCCTTGTAGGGGTTTTATATATACTTGATGAGCCAAGCATAGGTCTGCACCAAAAAGATAATATGAGGTTAATAGAAACACTTAAGCATTTAAGAGATATAGGAAACACAGTAATAGTTGTAGAGCATGATGAAGATACAATGAATGAGGCAGATTATATAGTTGATATTGGTCCGGGGGCAGGGGTTCATGGGGGGGAGATAATTTTTGCTGGAACTGTTGAAGGGATAAAAAAATGTGACAAATCTGAAACTGGAAAATATTTAAATGGAGAAAAAAGCATTCCAGTTCCAGAAAATAGAAGAGAAGGGCTTGGAGAGAAGATAGTTATAAAAGGTGCAAAAGCAAATAATTTAAAAGATGTTGATGTAGAATTTCCTATTGGAACTTTAAGCTGTGTGACAGGGGTTTCTGGATCGGGAAAATCTACATTAATAAATGAAATTTTATATAAATATGCAAGCAAAAAAATCAACAGATCCAAAGATGATCCGGGAGAGCATAAAAGCATAGAAGGAATAGAAAATTTTGATAAAATAATAGGGATAAATCAATCTCCTATAGGGCGTACACCAAGGTCAAACCCCGCGACATATACAGGTGTTTTCACAGATATTAGAGAGATATTTGCAGCTACAAATGATGCAAAATCAAAAGGTTTTATCTCTAGTAGATTTAGTTTTAACATAAAAGGTGGGAGATGCGAATCTTGCCAAGGAGACGGAATAATAAAGATAGAGATGCATTTTTTATCAGATATATTTGTAACCTGTGAGGTGTGTAAAGGGCATAGATATAATAGGGATACCCTTTCTATAAAATATAAAGACAAAAATATATATGATATTTTAGAAATGACAGTGGAACAAGGAGGAGAATTTTTTAAAAATATTCCAAAAATTTATAGAAAATTAAAATGTTTAGAAGATGTTGGTTTAGGGTATATAAAAATTGGACAGAGTGCACCAAGTTTATCAGGAGGAGAAAGCCAGCGGGTTAAATTAGCGACCGAACTTTCTAAAATTTCTACAGGAAAAACATTGTATATTTTAGATGAACCAACCACAGGTTTACATGTATCTGATGTTGCAAATTTAATAAAAGTTCTTCAAAAATTGGTAGATATGGGAAACACAATGATAATAATTGAGCATAATTTAGACATAATAAAAACAGCGGACTATATAGTAGATATAGGACCGGAAGGTGGATATAGAGGAGGTTGTATTATTGCATCGGGAACACCTGAAGATATAGCGAAAAATAAAGATTCTTATACAGGATTATATTTAAAAAAAATCTTATATAAATAGAGTTTACAAAAGTATATTGGTATGGTATAGTTTTTATATAGTTTGTAAACTTTAAATTAAATTATATAAAAAAATTAATAAATATTAAAAAAATAGGAGGTTTTATTTATGCAAAAATATATTTGTATAATATGTGGATATATATATAATCCAGAAACAGGTTGTGCGGATCAAGGGATTCCTGCTGGAGTTGCTTGGGAAGATGTTCGCGAAGATTATCTTTGTCCTTTATGTGATGTAGGAAAAGATCAATTTGAGCCAACAGACTAAATAAATTTAGGGGGAAATAAAATGAGTCATGTAAAAGTTGCAGACGGGATTTACTCTGTTGGAGTTTTAAATCCTAGTTTAAGAGTATTTGATATTGTTATGAGTACAGCTTATGGAACAACGTATAATTCTTATCTTGTTAAAGGATCGGAAAAAACAGCTATTATAGAGGCTTCTCATATTGATTATTTTGAATATTATCTTGAAAATATAAAAGAAGTTGCAGATATTATGGATATAGATTATGTTATAATGAATCACAATGAACCAGATCATTCTGGATCTATTGGAAAACTTATAAGTCTAAATCCAAACATAGAAGTTATAGCAACTCCAGCAGGTGCTATGTATTTAAAAAATATATTGAATCATGATTCCCCCAAAATAAGAGTTGTTAAAGAAGGCGATAGTATAGATCTTGGAGGAGGAAAGGTTTTAAAATTTATTAGTGCACCTTTTCTTCATTGGCCTGACACTATGTTTACCTGGTTAGAGCAAGACGGAGTTTTATTTTCTTGTGATTTTTTAGGTGCGCATTATTGTGAACCTCAGATGAAGGATACTCTTTGTGACAAAATTGATAAGTATGAAGATGCTTTTTTAGGATATTATAACGCTATATTTGGTCCTTTTAAACCATATGTTTTAGATGGATTAGAAAAAATTAAAGATTTGGATATAAAATATGCATGTACAAGTCATGGTCCAATTCTTTCAAAGGGTTGTAAACTAGAAGAAAATATAGAAAAATATAAATTATGGAGTACTAAAATAAAGAATGAAAAAGCTTCGATACCTATTTTTTATTGCTCTGCATATGGAAATACTCAAAAACTAGCAAAAGCAATTGCAGAAGGCATAAAAAAAGTTTTACCATCAGCGGATATTGAAACTTTTGATATAATAGAGAATGACATGGGACTATTAGGAGAAAAATTAAATAATAGTGATGCTTTTCTTATAGGATCTCCAACTTTAAACAAAGATGCTGTTCCGCCGGTGTGGCAACTTTTAGCACATATTGATGCTATAAATATTCATAAGAAAAAAGCGGCAATATTTGGATCTTGTGGATGGAGTGGTGAATCTTTTAAAAACTTAAATGGTAGACTTTCTAATTTGAAGGTTGATGTATTTGAATCTCCATTTAAGATAACGCTTGTGGCTAGTGAAAAAGATTTATTAGATGCTTTTGAATATGGAAAAAGTTTTGGAGAATACTTTTTAGCATAAAAAATATAAAATAAATACCTAGAGATATATCTCTAGGTATTTATTTTATATTATTAAAAGATTGTTTATTTTTTTATATAATATTATAATATATAGATACGATATAAGGAGGAGTTTATGGATAAAAAGATAAAAATTTTTTGTGGATATTATGGAAGCGGAAAAACAAATTTTGCTATAAATTATGCAATAAATATGAAAAATATAGGATATGATATTTTAATTATTGATTTAGATATAATAAATCCTTATTATAAAATAGCTAATTACACTAAAATTTTTAATAAATATGGAATAGAATATATTATTCCGCTCTGTTCTAATTCAACTATTGATATTCCTTCTTTAAGTCCTGCTATAGGGATGAGGCTAGATAATTTTAAAGGAATTATTATAATTGATATGGGTGGAGATGGAGCAGGAAGTTTGGCAATTGGACAATATAATAAACTTATAAAATCTAGAGATTATGATATGTTTTATGTTTTTAATCTTTATAGAAATCATATGACAGATGGAAAAGATATATTAAAAAATATATTGGATATAGAAAAATCTAGTAGATTAAAAGTTAAATATTTAATAAATAATTCTAATATAGGAGATCAAACAAGATTAGAAGATATAACATGTTTATCTAATGAAGAGTTTGAGATAGAAAAAATTACGAATAAAAAAATTATTTATAGAACAATTAATCAAAAATTATTAATTAATGATAAAAAATTAGATAACTTTTATCCAATTGATATATATGTAAAAAAAATATGGGAATAGAAAGGGATTTTTTATGGCAAAACTAACAATAGATAAAGATAGATGTAAGGCTTGTGGATTATGTGTATCTGTGTGTCCAAAAAAAGTTTTAAAACTTTCTGAAGAAGAGTTTAATATAAAAGGATATACGCCTATAAAGATTGTAGCTATTGAAGATTGTATAGCCTGTGGAATGTGTGGAATGATCTGTCCAGATTATGTAATTAAAATAGAAAAATAGGAGGAAATTATGAAGAAAAACACCTACCTTATGAAGGGAAATGAAGCGATAGCAGAAGGGGCGATTAGAGCTGGGTGTAAGGCTTTTTTCGGATATCCAATAACACCTCAGACAGAAATAGCAGCGTATATGTCAAATAAAATGAGAGAGTCTGGTGGAGTTTATTTACAAGCTGAATCCGAAATTTCTGCGATAAATATGGTTTTAGGAGCAGCAGCAACGGGGACAAGGGTTATGACATCATCATCATCTCCGGGAATAAGCTTAAAAACTGAAACTATTTCTTATATTGCTGCTTCCGATCTTCCGTGTGTTATTGTGGATATCCAACGAGCAGGACCAGGCTTGGGTGGTATACAGCCTTCTCAAGCAGACTATTTTCAGGTTGTAAAAGCTTTAGGACATGGTGATTTTTATTGTTTAGTATATGCTCCATCTGGTGTTGGAGAGGCTGTTAAAATTATACATAAGGCGTTTGATAAAGCTGATCAATATAGAATGCCAGTTATTATTTTGGCGGATGGAATATTAGGACAGATGATGGAGCCAGTTTGTTTTGATGATGAGGTTAAGCAAGATAAGCTTGTTGAAAAAAATTGGTCAACATCTGGTCATCAAGAAAAAAGACCGCCTAATATAGTTAATTCTCTTATTTTAAATGTAAATAGTTTAGAACAAAAAATTATAGATAGATTTAAGAAATATGAAGATATAAAATTAAATGAAATTATGGTAGAGGAATACCTTATTGATGATGCTGAGATAGTTATTATTGCCTATGGATCTACGGCGAGAATAGCAAAGACAGCGGTGGATAGTATGCGTTCGAATGGAGAAAAAATTGGAGTTTTAAGACCAATATCTTTATGGCCTTTTCCTGATGATAAAATAGAAGAAATTTCTAAAAAAGTTAAAAATATATTGGTTGTAGAGATGAGTATGGGGCAGATGATTTTAGATGTTAAGGCGGTTGTTCAAGGCAGATGTCCTGTTGATTTTTGTGGGAGAACAGGAGGAAATGTTCCAACTCCAACTGAAATTATCGATAAAGTTTCTAGTATAAAAAAGGAGGATTAGATGAAAACTGTATTTGAAAAAACAAAAGGACTAACCGATGCAATAACCCATTATTGTCCAGGATGTACTCATGGAATATCCCATAGAATTGTTGGAGAAGTTTTAGAAGAATTTGAAGTTTTAGGAAAAACTGTTGGAATTGCTTCTGTTGGATGTTCGGTTATGTCATATGATTATTTTAATGTAGATATGATTCAGGCACCACATGGAAGGGCTCCAGCGGTTGCCACAGGTGTTAAACGAGTTTTACCTGATAATATAGTTTTTACATATCAAGGGGATGGAGATCTAGCAGCTATAGGTACAGGAGAGGTTGTTCATGCTGCAGCAAGGGGAGAGAATATAACTGTTATATTTATAAATAATGGGACATATGGGATGACCGGAGGGCAGATGGCGCCAACAACTCTTTTATCACAAGTTACACAAACAACACCTAAAGGAAGAGATAAAAATAACGATGGATTTCCTATAAGAATTTGCGAAATGCTATCTACATTAGAAGGGGTTGTTTATGCAGAAAGAACAGCGTTGGATAGTCCTAAAGGGGTTATGCAGACTAAAAGGGCGGTTAAAAAAGCCTTTAAGTCGCAGATAGAAAAAAAAGGATTTAGCATAGTTGAAATTCTTTCTACCTGCCCAACCAATTGGGGATTGACAGCTGTAGAATCTTTAAAATGGGTTAAAAAAGAGATGACTGATTATTATCCTTTAGGAATTTACAAAGATAAAACAGAGAAGGGGGTTTTTTAAAATGGAAGGAAAAACTCTTTTTGCTGGATTTGGCGGACAGGGAATTTTATTTGCTGGAAAAGTTTTGTCTTATATCGGTTTAATCGATGATAATAATGTTAGTTGGTTGCCTTCTTATGGTCCTGAGATGAGGGGGGGGACGGCAAATTGTAGTGTTTGTATATCAAAAAAACCTATAGGATCTCCCATTGTTTTAGAGCCGGAAAATTTGATTGCTATGAATATTCCATCTTTTAAAAAATTTGAAGAGAGTGTTTGTGTAGGGGGAAATATAATATTAGACTCTTCTTTAATAAAAGAGTCTAAAACTAGATTAGATATTTCATATTATGATATTCCAGCTACATATCTGGCTAAAAAAAACAATTTAGAAAAATTAGGAAATATAATTATACTAGGAAAATTTTTAAAAGTTATAGGATATAGAGATAAAGAATCCGTCGCTAAAGGAATAGAAAAATCTGTTTCAAAAAAACGAAAAGATTTGATAGAAAAAAATATAGAAGCTTTTGAAATAGGATATAATAATTAAATGGAAATTTAATTGAAAAATAATGGGATAAAAAAGCCTTTTGAGTTAATAATACATGTAAATAGATTATATATTGCTCAATAGGAGGGCTTTTATGAAAGCTACAGGAATTGTTAGAAGGATAGATGACTTGGGAAGAGTTGTTATTCCTAAAGAAATTAGAAGGACTATGAGAATAAGAGAAGGAGATCCCTTAGAGATATTTACAACTGCACAAGGGGAGATTATATTTAAAAAGTTTTCCCCAGTTGGAGAGCTGTCTACATTTGCATCTCAATATGCAGATGTTTTATATAAAACTACAGGAATTCCTGCGATTGTTTGCGATAAAGATGTTGTAATTGCGGCTTCTGGATCTGGCAAAAAAGAAGTTGTTGAAAGAAGGATTACGTCTACTTTAGAAGATATAATGAAGAATAAGAAAAGCATAGCATATACAAGTGAGGATATGCATAAGGTTGTTCCTGTTGAGGGGTGCTTAAAACATATTTTGGTTTGTGCACCAATCACATTTTCTGGGGATGTTGGTGGGGCAATTATGTTTATTTCTACAGATGAAAACACCGTTGCGACAGAGTCACAGGTAAAGTTGGTTCAGGTCGCTTCTATGTTTTTAGGAAAACAGATAGAGGATTAGAAACAAGTTGAAAATCTTTTTTAATAATGTTATAATGTTATAAGATAATGATATTTTAAAACGAAAGACTGGGAGATATACACCCAGTCTTTCGTCTACGTTGGAGTTGTTGTTTTTGAAAAAAGGTAAAAGTTCGGAAAAATCAGGAGGAAAAAAAAATACAGCTTATAGGGTTCAACAGTTTGTAGAACCTCTGATTTTGGAAAATAATCTTATTTTATGGGATGTTCGTTTTGAAAAAGATGGATCATGTTGGTTTTTAAGAGTTATGATAGATAAGCAGGATGGTCATGTAAATTTTGAGGATTGTGAAAAAATTAGTAGACCCCTTGATAAACTTTTAGATGATGCCGATTTTATAGAGCAGACTTATTTTTTAGAAGTTTCATCTGCTGGTATAAATAGAGAGCTGAAAAAATCATCTCATTTTGAATATTCTAAAGGAAAAAAAGTTTTAATAAAAACTATCAGACCGGTCGAAGGAGTTAGAGAGTTTTTAGGAACTTTAGAAAAAGTCGAAGATGATATTGTTTATATAAAACAAGAAAATGAAATAATATTTTCTCATTGTATAAAAGATTGTAGCTATATAAAACTAGAAGAGAGTTTACCGATGGAGGAAATTACTTATGAATAATGAATTCTTTGATGCTTTAGAGATGTTTGAAAAAGAAAAGGGAATATCGCAAGAATACCTTTTAGAAAAGATAAAAACAGCAATTTCTATAGCTATAAAAAAAGATTATAATTTGTTAGATAATTTTAAAATAGAGCTAGATAATATTTCTAGAAAATTTAGAGTAAGTATTATTAAAAAAGTTGTTGTTGATGTTGAGGATAAATCGGAGGAGATTAGTCTAGAAAATGCATTAAACCATAATAAAAGAGCAAGACTAGGGGAGACAGTAGAGATAAAGTTGGACACAAAACAGCTTGGTAGAATAGCTGCACAGACTGCAAAAAGTGTTATAAAACAGTCTATTCGAGATGCAGAAAGGGTTCAGCTTTTAGAACAATATAACGAAAAGGTAGATAAAATTATTTCTGGAGTTGTTTTGAAGATAGACCCTAGAAATAGAAATTTAGTTGTAGAGAGTGAAAAACATGAGATCACACTTTTTGCAAATGAGCAAATTCCAGGAGAAACTTTTATAGAGGGAGATCGTATAAAAGTATATGTAACTGGGGTTATATCTACTGAAAAAAAATGCAACATGAAAATTTCTAGGGTTCATAAAGATTTTGTTAAAAAATTATTTGAGTTAGAAGTTCCAGAAATAAATGATGGCGTTGTAACAGTTCAAGCCGTTTCTAGAGAAGCAGGAAGCAGATCCAAAATTGCCGTTTATACATTGGACGGGGATGTTGATCCAGTTGGATCTTGTATTGGGTCTAAAGGGATGAGAATTTTAAATATTGTTAAAGAGTTAAATGGTGAAAAAATAGATATAATAAAATATAATGAAAATATGGAGCAATTTATATCTGAAAGTTTATCACCATCTAAAGTTATTTCTACAAAAATTTTGGATGAAGAAGAAAAGACTTGTCGTGTTATAGTTCCAAAAGACCAACTTTCTTTGGCAATAGGGAATAGAGGACAGAATGCAAAACTTGCTGCAAGGCTTACAGGATATAAGATAGATATTATATCTGATGAAATGGAGCTAGAGAATATTAGAGAAGCAGAAGAACTCGATATTAAGGAGAAGTCTGAAGTTAGTATGACAGATGAAAGCTTAGAGGCTGAAGCTAGTATGACAGATGAAGGTTTAGAGGTTGAAGCTAGTATAACAGATGAAGGTTTAGAGGTTGAAGCTAGTATAACAGGTGAAATCTTAGAGGTTGAATCAAAGGATGTATAACAGAATAATTTGAAAATTTTAATATTTCTGTTTCTATAATTTTCTAAATTATATTTATTATATTGTTTATTATATAGGGGGATGTTAAAATAGAAATTATAAAGACTGTAAATCGTATGTGCGGAGGGTGTAGAAAACTATACCCTCGAACTAGCCTCATTAAAATTGTTCTTAAAGATAAACGAGATGTATTTATAGATAAAACATATAAACAGGATGGTCGTGGATGCTATGTTTGTAAAAATAATGAATGTTTTACTATTTTTAAAAAGAAAAAAGTCTTAGAAAGAAGCTTTAAGAAAAAAAAATTAGATGAAATATACATGGATATAGAAGAGGAGATACAATTTTTTGGGAAATAACTTTGGAAGTCTGCTTGGTTTGAGTAGAAAAGCAAATTTTTTAAACTATGGATTTGAAACTGTAAAATCACTTGTTTTAAAAGGTGAAGTTAAAGTTATCTTGATTACATATGATATATCAGATAAAACAAAAAAAGAAATAAATTATTTTATTAAAGATTTGTCTATACGTTTAATAGAAACAGAATATTCTATGGAGGATATTGGTGTTTTTATAGGAAAAAAGACAAAAATAATTGGTCTTAAAGATGGTGGATTAACGGATAAAATCATATCAATATATAATTTGGAAAAAAAAGATTAGGAGGACTTTTATATGGTGATAAAGTATAGAGTTCATGAATTGGCGAAAGATTTTAATATAGATAATAACGAAATAATTGAAGTTTTAAGTAGAAAATTTGGGTCTAACAAAAAATATATGGCGGCTCTTACGGAGAGAGAGCTTAATTATGTTTTTGAATATTATATAACAAAAAATGAGAAATCAGATTTTAATGAATATTTTGACCTTAAAAATAAAAAGATAGATATAGATAATGAAAAATCTATTGTAGACAAAAATATAAAATCGGATAGATTTACAAAACAAACAGAGCTAATAACAGCAAATAAAAGTAGAATAGAAAAGCCGTCTATCCAAAAAGGACAAGAAAAAGAAGATGATTCTAAAGATAATACAATAAAAATTACTATGAAAGATTCTGGCGATTCATCAGCTAGATACGAAAAAGAAGTTACGCATATTGATACAAAGGCAGTTGCTGTAAATCTTGATAAATATAATGAAAAATATGAAAGAATTGCACCAACTAATAGTTTTAATAATTCTAAATTTACACAAAGAAAACAAAAATTTCAAAATAAAAATAATAAAGGCGGATATCAAGGGATAAAAAAAGGAGAGACAGAGGCTCAAAAATTACAAAGATTGGCTTTGGAACGAGCTAGAAAACAACAATTAAAAGTTTTAATTCCAGAAGAAATTTCTGTTTCTGATTTAGCGATAAGACTAAAAGTTTCATCAACTCAAGTTATAAAAATATTGATGCCTTTGGGAATTATGGCTAGTCAAAGTGAAATTATAGACTTTGATACAGCAAGCCTAGTTGCAGAAGAATTGGGAGCAAGGGTTGAAAAAGAAATTGTTGTAACTATAGAAGAAAGATTATTTGATGAAACAGAAGATGTTGAAGAAAATTTGGTTACTAGAAGTCCTATTGTTGTTGTTATGGGACATGTTGATCATGGAAAAACATCTCTTTTAGATAAAATTAGAAACTCTGATGTTACAAGTGGAGAAGCAGGAGGAATTACTCAGCATATAGGTGCATATAAAGTTGCTATAAATGGCAGAGATATTGCTTTTTTAGACACACCAGGACATGAAGCTTTTACATCTATGAGAGCTAGAGGTGCATCTGTAACCGATGTGGCAATCCTAGTTGTAGCTGCAGATGATGGAATTATGCCACAGACAATTGAGGCGATAAACCATGCAAAAGAAGCAAATGTTGCTATAATTGTGGCGATGAATAAGGTTGATAAACCAGGGGCGAATATAGAAAAAATAAAGCAAGAACTTACAGAGCATGAGCTTGTTCCAGAAGAATGGGGCGGGGATATAATCTGCTGTCCTGTATCTGCAAAAACAGGAGAAGGAATTGAAAATCTTTTGGAGATGGTTTTATTAGCATCTGATTTAAGAGATTTAAAATGCAACCCTAATAGGCTAGCAAAAGGAACAGTTATTGAAGCGAAACTTAATGTAGGTAAAGGTCCTGTTGCAACAATTCTTGTACAAAATGGAACTTTAAGAGTTGGGGATGCGATAATTGCAGGAACATCAGTTGGAAGAGTTAGACTAATGGTTGATGATAAAGGAAGAATAGTTAAAGAAGCAGGGGCATCTACACCAGTAGAAATTACTGGTCTTGGAGAAGTTCCATCTGCGGGAGACTTATTTAACTGTGTAGAAGATGAAAAATTGGCAAGAGAACTAGCAGATAGAAGAAAACATAAAGAAAAAGAAGAAAAATTCAAATCTATAACAAAAGTAACTCTTGACAGTTTATTTACTCATATAGAAGAAGGAAAGATCAAAGAACTTGGAATTATAGTTAAAGCAGATGTACATGGATCTATAGAAGCTATAAAAGAATCTTTGTTAAAACTTTCTAACGAAGAAGTTCGCGTTCGTATTATACATGGAGGAGTTGGGGCTATTTCTAAATCTGATGTTATGTTGGCAAACGCATCAGGTGCTATTATAATCGGATTTAATGTTAGACCACAGCCTATAGCACAGGATGAGGCGGATAAAGATGGTGTTGAACTTAGGTTATATCGTGTTATATATGATGCGATAGATGATGTAAGACAGGCTATGAAGGGTATGTTAGATCCAAAAACTAGAGAGATCAACTTTGGACGAGTTGAAGTTCGTCAGGTTTATAAGATTACAAATGTAGGAACTATTGCAGGGTGCTATGTAATTGAAGGAAAAGTTGTTCGTTCTGCTCTAATACGCGTTGTAAGAGATGGAATAGTTATATTTGAAGATAAGATAGACTCATTAAAAAGATTTAAAGATGATGCTAAAGAAGTTGCACAGGGGTATGAATGTGGAGTTGGTCTTGTGAAATTCAATGATATAAAAGAGGGAGATATTTTAGAATCCTTTACAATTGAAGAATATAGGGATTAGTTTTATATATAAAAAGAGGAGGAGATTTTTTTGGGAAGTTTTAGACTAGCAAGAACAGAAGAAGATATAAAAAGAGAGATTACACAAATTATACCAACACTTAAAGATTATCGAATAGATGGGATAATTACCGTGGTTAAGGTTGAACTTTCTAGCGATCTATCCTACTGTAAAGTTTATATTAGTTGTCTTGGAGGAAGTTCGTCTACAAAGAAAATAATCGAAGGTCTTGAAAGTGGTTGTGGTTATATAAAAAAAGAAATTTCTCTTAGGATTAAAATGAAAAAGATGCCAATTTTCACCTTTCTAGAAGACAAATCATTAGAATATGCTAGTAAAATAAATAAAATTATTGATAAATTGGTTTAAAGGGATGAATTTAAATTTAAATGATATTAAACATTTTTTATTTAAACACGATAATTTTTTAATTTTAATGCATCAAAATCCAGATGGAGACACTATAGGAAGTGGCTTTGGATTATATTATGGACTAAAGTCTATAGGTAAAAATGCAAGAGTTTTATGTAGTGATGATATTCCTGATATATATGAATTTTTAAAGAAAGAATATCATGAAACTTATTTTATAGAACAATTTATTATATCTGTTGATATTGGATCTGAAAATTTATTTGGAGATAGTTTAGAAAAATATAAGGGTAGTGTAGATTTAAATATAGATCACCATTTTTCTAATGAAAATTTTGCAAAATATAATTATGTGGATGCGACATCAGCTTCTACTAGCCAGATAATATATGAGGTTTTAGATAAGTTGGATATAGACTTGTCTGTTATTATGGGTAAATGTTTATACACCGGAATTTGTACAGATACTGGGTGTTTTAGATATAGAAATACAACTTCTAAAACACATATGATAGCTTCCAAATTATTAGAATTAGATTTTGATCATAGTGAAATTGTGTATAACTTGATGGAAAGTAAATCTTTGCAAAAATTAGAGTTAGAAAAACATATAATTAATAATATGAAATTTTACTTTGATGGTATAGTTGGAATAGCCTATATAACACAAGATATGATTGAAAAATCAGGAGCTAGCCCATATGAAGTTGATGGATTTTCGTCTTTTGTTCGCCAGATAAAAGGTGTAGAAATAGGAGTTACTATAAAAGAGAAGACTAAAACTTTTTGTAAAGTTTCTATTAGAACTTCTGGAAATTATGATGCTTCGATGATTTGTAGTATGTTTGGTGGTGGTGGTCATAAAAATGCGGCGGGCTGTATTTTTAATACGGGTGTAGACGATGCTTTATCAAAATTGTTAGAACAAATAAAAAAAATAATAGATGGTGTTTAATGAATGGAATAATTTGTGTAGATAAGCCGAAAGACTTTACATCTTTTGATGTTGTCGCTGTTATGAGAAAATGTTTTGATCAAAAAAAAATTGGTCATGGAGGAACGTTAGATCCAATGGCAACAGGTGTTTTACCTATTTTTTTAGGAAGAGCGACAAAATCGATAGATCTTATAGAAAATCAAGAAAAAAAATATGAAGCAGAGTTTATTTTTGGAATAACAACAGATACATTAGATATAACGGGGAAAATTTTATCTAAATTTGATACAAAAGTCTCTCAAAAGAATTTTGAAGATGTCATAAAAACTTATATAGGAAATATAGAGCAGATTCCCCCAATGTATTCTGCTATAAAAATCGACGGAGTTAAACTTTATAAATTGGCGAGAGAGGGCAAACAAGTTGAAAGAAAGCCAAGAAGTGTAACTATTGAGGATATAAAAACTATTTTTTTTGATGAAAAAAATCAAAAGGGAAAAATAGAGGTTTCTTGTTCTAAAGGAACATATATAAGAAGCTTGATAGATGATATAGGAAAAAGTTTGGGTACAGGTGCTACACTTACCGAACTTAGAAGGACAAAGTCTACAATTTTTGATATATCAGAATGTTATACAATAGAGGATATAAAAAAATTTAAATTAGATAAAATATTAGAAAAGAAGCTTTATTCTGTTGAAAAAATTTTTGGATATATGGATACTATATCTTTGGATAAAGATGGAACGGAAAAGATTTTAAATGGTATAAAATTAGATTTTGATTTATTAAATTATTCTAAAAAAATTATTAATTCAGAAAAAATCAAATTAAAAGATTATGAAGGAAAATTTTTAGGAATAGGAAATATGAATGCAGATATAAATAAATTAGAGATATATAAATTTATGTTTTAGAGGGTATATAAATGGATATCTTTTATGATATTAGTAATGTTAATAGCAAGCCATCGGTTATAGCAGTTGGTTTTTTTGATGGAGTTCATATAGGACATATATCTGTAATAAAAAAAGCTGTTGAAATAGGAAAAAAGAACAAATTATATCCTAGCTTATTTACATTTAGAATGGAAAAGTTTTTTCCTGAGAAAAAAAAGGGAATGAAAAGAATTATTCCTATTTATAAAAAGCTAGATATTTTTAAAAATTTAGGAATAAAGCAAACTTTTATTCCGTGTTTAGATGATATAACAGATTTAAGTCCGATAGAGTTTATAGAGAATGTTTTGTTGAATAAATTTAATGCAAAGAGCATAATTTGTGGAGAAGATTTTCGTTTTGGTAAATTTGCAAAAGGTGATGTAAATCTTTTAAAATCTGTTTCTAAAAAATATAATTTTACACTACATATTATAAAGAATATAGATTTATTAGGAGAAAAAGTTAGTTCTACAAATATAAGAAAAAAAATATCATTAGGAGATTTTAAAGGGGTTAATAGATATTTAGGATATCGATATTTTATAGAAGAAGAGGTTTTAATAGGAAGAAGATTAGGAAGACAACTCGGGTTTCCAACTATAAATCAGCTTATTCCTGATGATATTGTTCATCCTAGATATGGAATCTATGCATCTATAACTTATTTTGACAAAAAAAATTATAAAAGTGTAAGCCATATAGGGATAAAACCTAGTGTAGAAACAACGTCAAAAAGAATTTTTTTAGAGACAAATATTTTTGATTTTGATAAAAATGTATATAATAAAATTCTTAAAGTAGAACTATTAGAATTTATAGGAGAAGAAGAAAAATTCTCCAGTATGTATGATTTGAAAAAACAGATAGAGTTTTATTCAAAAAAAGCGCATAAAATTTGTGATAATTATATTTAAATTGATTGACAATGATATATTTAAGACTTATAATGTATTAAGTAGTTTTATAGAGGTGTTTTATGATATTAAATATTAAAGATGTTCTTGAAAGTCCTGATATTAGGAAAGATTTTGAGTTTGATATATTTTTTGAAAAATCTCCTTTTGATGATAAAAATTTTTTAAATAAAAAGATTTTATTCACTGGATATTTAGAAAATAAACACTCGCTAGTTTCTTTATATATTTCAACTAGATTTAAACATCCTTTTTTATGTGATAGATGTCTTTGCGATTTTGAAGAAGAATTCTCTTTATCATATAATCATATAATTTCTAAAGATGAGTCTTATTGTAGTGAGGATGAAAAAGATGTTATACTTTGTGAAAACAATGTTATAGATCTTTCTGATATCTCTATATCCGATTTAATTATGTCTTCCCCTTTTAAAGTCTTATGTAAAGAAGAATGTAAGGGGATTTGTTTTAAATGTGGGATAGATTTAAATTATAATTCTTGTAGTTGTAATAAAAAAGAAATTGACCCAAGATTACAGATTTTAGGACAATTATTGTCTTGATATATATTTATATATAAAATAAAGGAGGTGTTCTTACAAATGGCAGTACCAAAAAGAAAAACGTCTAAAGCAAGACGTGACAAGAGAAGATCAAGTGTGTGGAAATTAGATGTACCTGCATTTTCAAAATGTACACAATGTGGAGAATTAAAACTTCCTCACAGAGTTTGCTCCGAATGTGGATTTTATAAAGGACAACAAGTTCTAATAAAAAATGAAGCATAATAAAAGGTAGGTAAGGAATTTCCTTATCCTACCTTTTATTTATATAAAATAGAATTATAATGAAAGGGAAAAGGATGTCTGTTTTAATAGGAGAAGTTGTTTCTGGATCTATATGTGATAAAATAGGAATTTCTAAAGGAGACAGCTTAATATCAATAAATAATAATAATATTGCTGATGTTTTGGATTATGAATTTTATTGTTCTGAAGAAGAGCTAATGATAGAAATAGAAAAATCAGGAAATAAGAAAGAATATTCTATAGAAAAAGAAGAAGACGAAAGTTTAGGTTTGATATTTGATACATATCTTATGGAT
Source organism: uncultured Clostridia bacterium (assembly GCA_947072265.1). Classification (GTDB taxonomy): domain Bacteria; phylum Bacillota; class Clostridia; order Oscillospirales; family Ruminococcaceae; genus CAMTHN01. The sequence goes on from CAMTHN010000001.1 coordinate 30,567, forward strand.
AAACATAAAACATGCAAAAATAAATGTATATTTTGTTTTATAGATCAGATGCCAAAAGGTAGAAGAGAAAGCCTATATTTTAAAGATGATGATTCTAGGCTAAGTTTTTTGTTTGGAAATTATATAACCCTTACAAATTTGACCGATCATGAGGCGGACAGGATTATAAAGATGAAGATAAGTCCTATAAATATATCTATACATACGACCAATCCAGAGCTTCGTGTAAAGATGATGGGAAATAAAAATTCTGGTGAAAGTTTAAAACATGTAGAAAAATTTGTAAAATCTGGTATTAGTATAAATTGTCAGTTAGTTTTATGTCCGGGTATAAATGATGGATTGGAACTAAAAAAAACAATAGAGACGATATTAGGATATGGGGAGAGTGTACAGAGTGTCGCTTGTGTTCCTGTAGGGATTACAAAGTTTAGAGATAATCTACATAAAATGGAAATATATAACCAGAAAACTGCATCAGAAACTATAGATATAATAGAATCATATGGAAATATTTCTAAAAAAGAAAAAGGTGTTAGAAGATTTTATCCATCGGATGAATTTTTTTTAATAGCAAAAAGAAATCTTCCTGATTATGATTATTATGATGATTTTGTCCAGCTCTCAAATGGAGTTGGAATGATTACTATGTTTGAGAAAGAGTTTTTTGATGGAATGGAATATATTTTAAAAGAAGATATTATCAAACAAAAGGTGTCTATTGCAACTGGATATAGTTCATACGAGATGATAAAAGGGCTTATTATTGAGTTAAATAAAAAATATCCTGATGTTGATTGTAAACTTCATCGAATTACAAATAATTTTTTTGGAGATACAATAACAGTTGCAGGACTTCTAACAGCAACTGATTTAATTGATCAGTTGCAAGATAAAGATTTAGGGGAATATCTTCTTTTGACGGAAAGTATGATTAAACAAGATGGAAATCAAAGAATATTTTTAGATGATATAACTGTAGAACAAGTTGAGAAAACACTAAATGTTAAGATAAAACTGGTGTTAAATGATGGAAATGATTTATTAGAAAATATTTTATATTAGTTATGAAAATTTATTTAAAAGTTAGGTGGTGGATTTATGTTAAAACCAACTATAGCCGTTGTAGGAAGACCAAATGTAGGAAAATCAACCCTTTTTAATAAACTAGTGGGGAAAAGAATAGCGATAATAGAAGATACACCAGGGGTTACAAGAGATAGAATATATAGCGATTGTGAGTGGAGAACAAAAGAGTTTGTCCTTGTAGATACAGGGGGAATTGAACCATATAGTACAGATCCTATTTTGATTCAGATGAAAAGACAGGTAGAGGTGGCTATTCAAACATCGGATGCTATAATATTTGTAGTTAACCTTCAAGATGGACTAACAGCAACCGATCAAGAAGTGGCTGTTATGCTTAGAAAAAGCGGAAAGCCTGTTGTTTTATGTGTAAATAAATGCGATACAGTAGGTGGGATTCCTAGTGGGTTGTATGAATTTTATTCTCTAGCAATGGGAGAGCCTATTGGCGTTTCTTCTGTACATGGGCATGGAACAGGAGATCTTTTAGACGAAACTTTTAAACATTTAAATTTTTCTGATCTAGAGGATTATGGAGAAGATTATATAAAAGTTTCAATTGTGGGAAAACCAAATGTAGGAAAATCTTCTTTGGTTAATAAAATTTTAGGGGAAGATAGAGTTATAGTTTCAGAAGTTGCAGGAACAACAAGAGACTCGATTGATACTGTTATAGAAAATGATAAAGGCCGATTTGTTTTTATTGATACAGCGGGAATTAGAAAAAAAGCAAGAGTTATAGAATCAATAGAAAGATATAGTGTTATACGTGCATATATGGCAGTTGATAGAGCTGAAATTTGTATAATAATGATAGATGGAGAAGTTGGATTTACAGAACAGGACAGTAAGATTGCGGGTTATGCACATGAAGAAGGAAAAGGCTGTATAATAGTCGTAAATAAATGGGATCTTGTAGAAAAAGACACCCATACTATGGCCAATTATAGAAAAACTTTAGAGCAAGATTTTAGTTTTATGTCTTATGCTCCTTTTTTGTTTATATCTGCAAAAACAGGACAGAGGATAGAAAATTTATATCCTCTAATAAAATTTGTTAATGATCAAAATTCTATTAGGATATCTACAGGAATGCTAAACGATCTTTTAGCAACAGCAACAGGCCGTGTTCAGCCACCTTCGGACAAAGGAAAGAGATTAAAGATATATTATATGACACAGGCATCTACAAGACCGCCAACATTTGTTGCTTTTGTTAATAATAAAGATTTATTCCATTTTTCTTACCAAAGGTATATAGAAAATCAAATAAGAGGAACCTTTGGGTTAGAAGGAACTCCCGTTAGATTTATTGTTCGAGAGAGAGATAAGAAAAAAAAGTAGGGGTTTTGTTTTATGACAGTTATAACACCTTTTTTAATCTTAGTTTTAGCAGGAATTTTAATTGGTTCGTATCTTATAGGAAGCATAAACTTTGCTATAATTATTACTAAAATATTTTTAAAAAAAGATATACGGAATATGGGAAGTAAAAATGCAGGAATGACAAATGTTTTTAGATGTGTTGGAAAAGTTGCTGGATTTTTAACTTTTTTAGGAGATTTTTTAAAGGGATTTATAGTTATAATATTTTCTAGACTTATTTTAAAAAATATGGTTAGCCTTGAATTTATAGAATATTTTTCATATTTTGTAGCTGCATTTGCTCTTTTAGGACACACATTTCCTATATATTATAAATTTAAAGGTGGAAAAGGAATTTTAGTTTCTGCTGGAATAATGTTATATTTAAATTTTAATATATTTATAGTTTGTGCAATAATTTTTATAATTGCTATAATATTTACAAAGATGGTTTCTTTTTCATCAATATTAATGGCAATTTTATTTCCAATTTTTATTATGACTGTAAAATATATACAAACAAATGATATAAAAATAATAGGGTTTTATGCTATACCACTCTGTTTTATAGGTGGTTTAATTATATATTTACATAGAGGAAATATAAAAAGAATTATAAATGGAGAAGAATCTAAAATTGGAAAAAAAAACATATAAATTTGTATATAGGAGGGTAGATAATATGGCAAAAATTAGTGTTTTAGGGTCTGGAAGTTTTGGTTGTTCTCTAGGATATATTATGGATAAAGCTGGACATGATGTATCTGTCTGGGGATATAATAAATCAGAAATTGATGATATAATAAAATATAGAGAAAATAAGAAACATCTTCCTGGAATAAAATTAAAAGAGAGTATACAATTTTCTACGGATTTTGAAATTTTAAAAGGATGCTCATTAGTTATATTCGCTGTTCCTTCTTTTGCTGTATCAGAAACTATAGAAAAATGTCATAAATATATATCGGAAAATTGTATAGTTACTAATGTTGCTAAAGGGTTTGATCCAGATACAGATAAGTTTTTATCAGATATTTTACAGCCCTATTTAAAGCAAGATATAGTTGTTTTATCTGGACCTTCCCATGCAGAAGAAGTGGCAAGGGGAATTCCTACAACTATGGTTGCTTCGTCTAAAAATGCAAGTAATGCAAAATATGTTCAAGATCTTTTAATGGTAGAAAATTTTAGAATATATGTAAATGATGATATAATCGGAACTCAGGTAGGCGGAGCTCTTAAAAATATAATTGCGATTGCTTGTGGAATTTGTGAAGGTTTGGGATTAGGAGATAATTCTAAAGCCGCTTTGATGACAAGAGGTTTAGCAGAGGTTAGCAGGTTAGGAAGAAAGCTTGGTGCAAAATTGGAAACCTTTTCAGGGCTTACAGGTTTGGGAGATTTAATAGTTACCTGTACTAGTGTTCATAGTAGAAATACAAGAGCAGGAATTTTTATAGGTAGAGGATTTTCGCCAAAACAGGCTATGGGTAAGGTCGGTATGGTTGTAGAAGGATATAATGCAACTAGGTCGGCGTATGCATATATGAATAAATATGATGTTATTATGCCAATAGTTAAAGGTCTTTATGGGGTGTTATTTGATGGTTGGGATGTTAAATCCCAGATAATTAATCTTATGGGACGGGATAAAACTAGTGAAAATGAAAATATATTATATAGCAGTTTTCAATAAAAAAAGAGAAAAGAGGAAATTTCCTCTTTTCTCTTTTTTTATTGAATATATTTACATTGAAATATTCTTTTTAAATTTTCTGGACTTAGTAGACACGGTAAAGATTGAATCGGATGAAAACACTTTTATAGCTATAAAAAGGATACCTATAAGGAATATACCCTGATAAGCTATACCTAATAAAAAAAGAATATTGTTCTGTAAAATAAGATTTGGGCCAGCTGTAAAAGTGTGAGTAAAAGGAATTAGATTTACTATAAATCTAATAATAGGGGGCAGGGTTTGTATATCTGAAAGAATAGAAAGAATATAGGGTATTAAAACAGATATCATAAGGGGAGCAATAGTTATTTGTGCTGATTTTACATCTTTAGAAAAAGCTCCTAAAACAATACTTATAGATAGAGCAATAAGAATAGTTAAAAATAACTGTATCCCTATAAGTATAAAATCAAATCCAGAAAGTTTTATTCCAAGATTGGCAAATAAGGTTGTATCCATAGAAGAGCTAGATTCACCAGTCATATATAAAAAAAATCCAACTACATAGACCGAAGACATAACTATCGCTACTAGAGCGGAAGCAGAAATTTTTGCAAGAAGGATAGATATCCTAGAAATAGGAGTGGAAAGAAGTGTTTCTAATGTTTTATCACCTTTTTCATTGGCTATAGCTGTGGAAACCATCTGAGAAGCTATCACTATTATCATAAATATTATTATAGGGAGGACTGCTGTTTGTGATATTGCAAAAAATTTTATTGTAGATGAAGAAATTTCTGCAACTTTATTATTTATTTCTGTTTTTTCTTTAACTAATATAGGATTATTAAAAAAATCCATATTTTCAGAGGAAATATCTTGTGAAATTATTTTATTTTTATAAAAATTTGAAATTATAGAAATAGCATTTGTAGATGAAGAAGATGAAACTGATGAAAAGTTTGAAAGGGAAGAAACTTTTGAATATAATTCTATATCAGTAGTTTTATTTTCAAGAATATTTTTTCCAAACCCAGAAGAAAATATAAGTGCAGACTCATTAATATCCTCTATATTTTCTATAACAAAAACATTAAACCCAGAAGTTTTTAATATGTCTATAATTTCTCTAGATTGTTCGGATTTATCGTTGTCTATTATTTGAAGATTAGTTAAATTTTCAACCTCTGTATCGGAGATATTTTTGATAAATCCTCCTAAAAATATAAAAACTATAACAGATATAATAAGACCTAAAATAAGTTGAAAATTTATAACATCTCTAACTTCTTTTTTTAATAAAGCTAAAAATTTCATATATTTTTCGCCACCTTTTCAAAAACTTCTTCTAAATTTTGGGCATTATACTTTTGTTTTATAGCTACAGGTTCCCCAATTTCATAGATGACACCTTTATTTATAATAGCAATTCTATCAGAAAGATATTCTATCTCTAGCATATTGTGGCTGGATAGAAGAAATGAAGTTCCTTTTTTGGCAAGTTCTTTTATCATCCTTCTTATTTCTAAAGCGTTTATAATATCAAGTCCTGAGGTTGCCTCATCTAAAATAGCTAGCTTAGGCTTATTCATAACAGCACGGGAGATTAAAAGCTTTCTAATCATCCCACGACTGTATGAAGAAATTTTATCTTTAAGTCTGTCTCCAAGTTTACATATTTTTATAGCGTTTTCAAAATATTCTTTTTGTTTTAATTTTTCAGAAGAAACCATAGATGCCATAAATTTTAAATAATAATTTCCGGTCATATTTTTATATGCACCCGCTTCATCCGGAAGATATGTAATATTTTCTCTAACCTTATTAGGAGATTTTACAAGGCTATGACCATCTATAAAACAGTCTCCAGATGATGGAGTTATTATAGTTGAGATCATCCGAATTGTAGAAGTTTTTCCAGCGCCATTTGGCCCTATTATAGAAAAAATTTCTCCTGTATTTACGGTAAAAGATATATCTTTTACCGCAATCGTCGATCCGTATTTTTTTGAAAGATTTTTAACTTCTAAGCATATACTCACTAGATAATTCCTTTCTTATATATATATTATTAAGTATATAATTATATCATATAGCTAATAATATATATATAATCTTAAATAAAGTGATTAAATCTATTGAAAAAAGATAAAAAACATAATATCATTGTACTAAGTGTAAATATTTAATGGGATGTGATTTTTTGTCAAAACTTATTAAACTTATAGAAGTATCTAAAATATATAATAGAGGTGAAAATGAAGTTAGGGCTATAAATAATGTTAGTTTAGAGATAAATAAAGGTGATTTTATTGCTATAGTTGGAAGTTCTGGATCGGGAAAATCAACAATGATGAATATTTTAGGTTGTTTAGATGTACCTGATGAGGGAAAATATTTATTAGACGAAAAAGATGTATCTACATTAGATGAAAACGAATTAAGTAGTATAAGAAATAAAAAGATAGGATTTATTTTTCAAGGATTTAATCTTATAACTAGTCTTACGGCTTTAGAAAATGTAGAACTTCCGTTGATATATAGGGGAAAAGGAAAAAAAGAAAGAGAAGAGATGGCCCTATCAATGTTAAAAAGGGTTGGACTTGAAAATAGACTAAGTCATAAGCCGTCTGAAATGTCTGGAGGACAGCAACAAAGGGTAGCGATTGCAAGAGCTTTAGCAACGGCGCCACCAATTATTCTTGCGGATGAACCTACAGGAAATTTAGACAGCAAGTCTGGAGAAGAGGTTATAAAAATACTTAAAGAGCTTCATAAAGAAGGGAAAACAATTATTCTTATAACCCATGATGATGATATAGCAAATATTGCAGAGAGAGTTGTAAGATTTTCTGATGGAATAATTATAGAAAATTATTTTAATAAAGAGAAGATAATTGTTTAAGGAGAATAATATTGTTTATAAAGGTTAATAGCATGGGTCTTAGAGGGGTGGAACCTTTTCTTGTTGAAGTTGAGGCGGATATATCTAAAGGGATGCCATGTTTTGATATTGTTGGTTTACCCGATGCTGCGATAAAAGAAAGCCGAGATAGGGTTAAATCTTCTATAAAAAATAATGGATATGAGTTTCCTTTAAGTAGAGTAGTTATAAATCTTGCTCCAGCAGATATTAGAAAATATGGATCTTTTTACGAGCTACCTATCCTTATTTCAATACTTAAAGGAACAAAACAACTAGAATGTGATGTAGAAGATAGTATTTTTATAGGTGAACTCTCTTTAAGAGGGGATATTCGTCCTATAAGTGGAATCTTACCGATGGTTGTTAAAGCATATGAAATGGGGATAAAACGAATTTTTATTCCTGAAGAAAATTCCTTAGAAGCATCTTTTATAGATGGAATTGATATATATGGAGTTAAAAAGATTGATCAAGTTATTTTACATCTCTCAGGGGCAAGAGAGCTAGAAAAGGTTGAACATAATAAAAAGTTTAAAAAAGATATTACATATCCAATAGATTTTTCTGAAGTTAAAGGACAGTTTGCCGCTAGAAGAGGTTTAGAAATAGCGGCAGCAGGGGGACATAATGCATTATTAATAGGAAGTCCAGGATCTGGAAAGAGTATGCTTGCTAAAAGGCTTCCCTCCATCCTTCCTGATCTAACTTTTGAGGAAGCAATTGAGTGTACTAAGATATATTCTATTTCTGGGATGATAGATAAAGACATGCCTATAATATCAGAAAGGCCTTTTAGATCTCCGCATCATACTATATCTCCAGCAGGGCTTTCTGGAGGGGGAACAACGCCAAAACCGGGTGAAGTTTCTCTTGCACATAATGGAGTTTTATTTTTAGATGAGCTTCCAGAATTTTCTAAGATATCTATGGAAATTTTAAGACAACCATTAGAGGATCAATTTATAACTATATCAAGAGTTAGTGGAAGTGTAGTATATCCTTCTTCTATTATATTAGTTGCGGCGATGAATCCTTGTCCTTGTGGATATTTTGGACATCCAACAAGAGAATGTCGATGTAGTTCTAATGCTGTTTCTAGATATTTAGCCAGAGTTTCTGGACCGCTTATAGATAGATTTGATCTACACATAGATAGCACCGGGGTTGAATTTAGCGATCTTTCTTCGGACAAAAAAGTTGAAACTTCTGCAGAGATAAAAATTCGTGTGGATAAATCTAGAGATAAACAGATAGAAAGATTTTTTAAAACAAAAATATGTTTTAATTCTAGAATATCTCCCGGACAGTTGAGAGAATTTTGCGTTTTAACAGATGATGCAACTGGTATTTTAAAGAGAGCATTTCAGAATCTATGTCTTTCTGCAAGAGCTTATGATAAAATTATAAAAATTGGGAGAACGATAGCAGATTTAGACAGTAGCGATGATATAGGAAAAACACATATTTTAGAGGCTATACAATATAGAAGTTTGGATAGAAAATATTGGCAAAAAATATAGAAAGAGGAGATAGATGCTAAAAGATTTAAAATTTTTCACATATCTTATCTTAATAATTTTATTTATAAGTTTGGGTTTTTTTGATTTAAATATATCTAAAGCAATCTATAATCCTGATGTGGATTGGGTTTTATTTATGGATAGATACGGAGTTTTAATTACTCCTATATTTATTTTTTTTGGTTCGATTAGTTTATCTAAGCTTTATATAATAAAAAATAAGAAGAGAAAAAAGAGCCTAAAGTTTTACATAGTGATGATAATAGCTTCTTTTATATATATCTGCACTAATCTTATATCGTCTTTCCATTTTAGTATAACTTATTTTATAATGTTTATTTTAACGCTATGGATTGTTTGCTATATTATTTATTTTGTGTATATTAGTAAAAAGGAAACTCTTATAAGCTTAGAAAATTTTTGTAGGGTTGTCGTTCTAACAGGGGTTTGTTCTATGGCAACTATATTTTTTTTAAAATTAGGTTGGGGACGAGTTAGATTTTTTAATTTAGACAGTGGATATTCTAATTTTACACCTTGGTATACTCCTCAAGGATATAATGGAAATCATTCTTTTCCATCTGGTCATGCAGGAAATATTTCGATTATATTTATATTTCTTATAAATAGTTTTTCTATAAAGACAAAGTTTTCGGATATATTTATAAAAATATTGGTTATATTTTTGATATCTATATTTTGTCTAAGTAGGGTTATATTAGGGGCACACTATATGTCAGATATTATTATGAGCGTCATTATAGTTGTTTCTTATATGTTTCTATTTTATAATAAAGTTTATTATAAAAAGCCTATAAAAAAGAGTTTGAAAAAATCTAATAAACAAAATATTAATAAAAAGAAGTCTTCCAGTATAAATAAAAATAAAATTAAAAAATAGAATGTAAATTGTAAAATTTACATTCTATTTTTTAATTTTAAGTATTTTTTATTATAAGGAAGTTGTTTTGCTAAATCCATATAAAAAGGTGGTTCTATTTTTAAAAAAGACTTTCCTCCTTTAACACCTTCTACAAGAAACAACCAGGGAGGAGATTCACTATTATTTTGAATAAAGATTAAACGTTTTGGTTCTATATTATATTTTCTCATAGTTTCTAAGATATCTACAAGTCTTTCTGGACGTTGGCATAGTGTAAATCTACCTTTAAATTTTAGAAGAAGGGAAGCAGATTTTATTATATCTTCATTTGTGCAGAGTATTTCATGGTTTGCAATCTGTTTTTCTATAGATTTATTTAAAATTCCTGTATTATTTATTTTATATGGAGGATTTGAGCAAACTAGATCAAAAGTTTGTTTTTTTATAAATGAAGGAAGATTTTTTATATCTGCTAAAATGGGAAAAAGTTTTTTTTGTAGGTTTGACAAAAAGACTCCTTTAGAAAACTGATCTATAGCTTGTTGTTGTATATCTATTCCATATATTTTTTTTATTGTTGGTTGATTGCTATATAGTATAGCTGGAATAATTCCACATCCTGTTCCTAAATCACAGATAGATTTATTTTTTTTTGACTCAGAAAAGTTTGCTAAAAGAAAAGCATCGGTTCCAAATGTGTGGATATTGCTAGTTTGAATAAATATAGATGGTGTAATTTTTTCTATTTTAAAATTGGATATCAATAGTAGATCTCCTTATATCAAAAAATTTATAAATAATATTTTATCACATTTTTTATAAATTTAAAATATTTATTTAGAAAATCTATTCTTTTTATAATTTGATAATATAGATATAAAGCTCGATATAATAGGTGTTAATAGGCTGTATATAAGCACAATTATTATATATTTTATATCTAATGGAGATGTCTTAAAGATAAACTGTAGGGTAGGTATATAT
>CAMTHN010000002.1 GCA_947072265.1 uncultured Clostridia bacterium
AATTACTTGTTATATATATATATTGTTTTCTAATTTTTATTTTTAAAAATTAAATTTAGTATATTATATATATATTATTCATTGATTATAAAATACATTTTATTTATAAATATATATCTAAATAAATTAGTAGCTAGTTTTAAAACTTGCTACTAATTTTTTATATAAAAAATAATATAATAATTTACGAACTTTTATATTTTTAAATCTTAAATAAAGCATTATTATAAAAAGAATAAGTATCCATTTTATAATTTTTGATTTATTTTTAATATGATTGGACAAAATTTTATTGTGACATATATTATTAAAAAAATAAATAAACTTTATGATATAAAACTATAAATAGTATAATCCAAAATATAATCCATCAATCCTATGTCCATATAAATCCCATAGAGATAAATCCCATAGAGATAAATCCCATAGAGATAAATCCCGTAGAATATAATTTTATAAATTAATATAAATTTTCTAAAACCTTAATAAAAGATATGTTGGTTAATTTTCTTGAAAAGGATAGTGAAGATTAAATGTCTATTGAAAATAAAGAAATAAATTATAAAGATAAAAATTTGCAAGAGGATGTAGAAACAGAAGAGTATTTATGGAAAACATATAAAGAAACAAATGATCCAGCTATAAGAAATAAAATAATACTAAAATACACCTATCTTGTTAAATGTATCTCCCTACAATTAAGAGGAATTTACAAGCAATTTGCAGATGTGGATGATATAATAAACGAAGGAGTTATAACTCTAATAGATGCAATAAATAAGTATGACCTTGATAAGTCCACAAAGTTTTCGACATATGCAACGATTAGAATAAGAGGATCAATAATTGATTATGTTAGAAAACAAGACTGGGTTCCAAGAAGAGTTAAAAAGTTTTCTAAAGATATAGATCAGGTGGAAACAAGACTTAGACTTGATTTAAATAGAGATCCAACAACTAAAGAAATCGCTACTGATTTAAATTTGACAGAGAAAGAATATACCAAAAAATTGTCTGAAACCAATAGTGTGAATATTTTGTCTTTCGAGCAAATTTTGACAGATAAATTAAGTGATGGAATAGAGATTAAAAGTAATATTGCACAGAGTGATGATATGCCAGAGGCAAGAATGGATGATCAAGAGCTAAGAAATATTTTGGCAGAAAGCATTGATAAACTAACAGAGAGAGAGCGGATAATAGTTTCATTATATTATTATGAAGAGTTAAAATTAAAAGAAATTTCAAAAGTTTTAGAAGTAAGTGAATCTAGAATTTGCCAAATTCATGCAAATATAGTTAAAAAATTGAGAAAAAGTTTGACTAACTATGTAACTATGTAACAATATTAAATACATCAAAAGTTTATCATATATTTATATAAAAATCAATTTATTAATGTAAAATATATTTATATAAAAATCAATAAATTAAAAAGCATTGTTGTTTGCTTTTTAATTTTTTTTGGTTTATACTATTTTTATTAAAATAATAAAAATTTTATTTACTAATTATATAAAATAAATATCTTTGGAGTTGATAAAATGTATAGGGTGGATTGGAAAAAGGGAAATAAAGATATAGGCGATTCATATTTAATAAGAAGACAGGTTTTTTTAATTGAAAGAGGATTTCCCATGGGGGATGAAAGTGATGAAAGAGATATAAATGCGGAACATATAACAGTCTATCTTGAGGATAAGGCTATAGGAACGGCAAGGGTTTTTATAGAAATAAATGAAGAAGAATATAGCTATATTATAGGTAGAGTGGCTGTTTTAGATAGATATAGAAAAAAAGGAATAGGAAAGTTTATTATAAGTGAAATTTTAAAGTATTTAGAGGATAAGAAAGATATAAAAAAAGTTAAATTACATGCGGTATGTGCTGTAAAAAATTTTTATAAAAAACATGGATTTAAATCTATTGGTGAAAAATATATAGATGATGGATTAGAGCATATAGTTATGGAAAAAAACATTTAATAAAAAGGGGTATTTATATGGTTAAAGTTACAAGAACTAGTAGTATAAAAAAAGTTCCGGAATATATAGAAGACCTAGGGTTTGGAAAAATTTTTACAGACCATATGTTTGTAATGGATTATAGCAAGGAAGAAGGATGGCACAATCCGGAGATTGTTCCATATGCTCCCATATCTTTGGATCCTTCAAGTGTTTGTTTTCATTATGGTCAAAATATTTTTGAAGGTATGAAGGCATATAGACATGAAGATGATAAGATATATTTATTTAGACCAACCGATCATATAACAAGATTTAACGCGTCTTGTGTACGTATGTGTATTCCAGTTGTAAATGAAGAGAACATGCTAAAATATATAGAAAACCTTATAGTTGTAGACAATAAATGGGTTCCATCATTTGAAGGAAGTTCATTATATATTCGTCCTTTTATTATAGCGACAACGCCAACATTAGGGGTTAAACCGGCTGTAAATTATAAGATGATTATTATTATGTCCCCAGTAGGATCTTATTATGAAGATGGAATTAAACCCATAAATATTCATGTAGAAACAGAGCTAGTTAGAGCAACACAAGGCGGAGTAGGAAATGTAAAAACTGCGGGAAATTATGCAGCATCTCTTCTTGCGCAACAAAGAGCAGGTAGAAAAGGGTTTGACCAAGTTTTATGGCTAGATTCTTTTTATCATAAGTATATAGAAGAAGTTGGAGTTATGAATATATTCTTTTCTTTTAATAAAAAAATAGTTACACCAAAGTTAAACGGAACAATTCTACCAGGGGTTACAAGGCAGACGGTTATAGATTTGTGTAATTCATGGGAGGTTGATATAGAAGAAAGAAGAATATCAATAGAAGAGGTTACAAGAGCTTGTTATCAAAATAAATTAGAAGAAATATTTGGAACAGGAACAGCCGCGATTATTAGCCCTATAGGACATTTTTCATACGATAATAAAAAATATAAAGTTAATACGGGAGAGATAGGGGAAGTTTCACAAGCGTTGTTTGATGTTATAAATCAAATACAGTATGGCGAAATGGAAGATCAGTTTAATTGGTTACATCGAGTTAAAATTTAGTTTTATTAGATTTATATAAAAAAGAAAACTATAGATTAGCGTAAGCTTTTTTATGGTTTTATTTTTTGGAGGGGTTATTGTGAGAAAACTTTTATATACTATAGATAAAGATGATAATGGTAGAAAACTGAAAGAGTATTTAAAAAATAGACATGGATATTCTAGAGAGATTATAAAAAAATTAAAGACAGATATAGAGGGTGTAAAAAAAAATGGAAATCCAGCAATTTTTATAGATATCTTGTATGAAGGTGATATAGTTGAAATTTTATTTAAGGATAAAGGAAGGTTGGATTCAGATCATAACACTTTTGTCGAAATTTTATATGATGATCAAGATATAATAATTTATGATAAGCCAGATAATATGCCTATACATCCATCAAGAAGTCATCAGGGAGATACATTGGGAAACATATATGGTGCATATTGTGAAGATAAAAAGACAGAAGGGGTTTTTAGACCAATTTTTAGATTGGATGCAGATACAACGGGGATATGTGTTATAGGAAAACATCAGTTATCGGCATCTATTTTAAATAGAAATATTTTTAAAAAGTATAAAGGGATAGTATCTGGAAAACTTATAGAAAAAGAAGGTAGAATAGAAAAAAAAATAGCTAGAGAACGAGTTGATTCTATAAAAAGGATAGTGGATAATTATGGAGATACAGCAATAACCAGCTATAGAGTTATAGAAGAATTTGGAGGATATAGTCTTTTGGATATATGGCTGGAAACAGGAAGAACACATCAGATACGGGTTCATTTTTCGGAGATGGGATATCCTCTTTTAGGTGATAAAATGTATGGAGGAGATATGAAATATATAGGTAGGCATAGTCTTCATTGCTATAGTGTAGATTTTATACATCCTATATATAAAAGAAAGATAGAGATTACATCTAATCTTCCAAAGGATATGGAAGAGGCTATAATAAAAATAAAGAATGAAAATTATGTATAATAATACAATTATATTGTATTATTATACATAATATGATATTATTTATAAAGATATAAAAATATAATATAGTTGGAAAGGGTTGGCAAAGATAGATGAAAAAGATAATAAAATTGATTCTTTTAGTGGTTGTTTCTAGTCTTTTAATTACAAGTTGTGGAGGAAAAACTGGAAATGGTTTAGCGGATATAAAAGAGAGAGGAAATATAGTTATGTATACCGAAGCTGGATTTCCGCCATTTGCATATCGTGGAAATGCAGGAAGTCTAGATGGTATAGATATGGATATATCGCTAGAGATAGCAAAGGAAATAGGAGTTGCACTTAATACACAAGACGTTAAATTTACAACTTTGATACCTAGTTTAACAGGAGGAAAAGCAGACTTTGTCGCAGCGGGGATGACAAATACAGAAGAAAGAAGTAAGAAGGTTGATTTTAGTAATAATTATCTAGTTGCATATCAATCTGTGTTAAGTTTAGAGGGAAAAGGATATCAAAAGATGTCTGAATTAGTTGATAAAAAAATAGGTGTTCAAACTGGGTCTACAAGTGATATTATAGTTTCGTCAGAGGCAAAAAAAGTTAAACTAGAAGATGGAACAAGTGTAGATGGAATTTTTGAAAATACAGGGACAGAGATAAAAAGATATGAAACAGTATTAGAAGCAGTTCAAGATTTAAAAAATGGAAGAATAGATGCAATTGTAGTTGGATCTATAGTTGGAGATAATTTAATCTCTAATAATTTAGATATAAATGATGAAAAACTTTTGGATAGAGATGGTAAAGAATATAGCGAAAGCAATGCTATAGCTGTAAAAAAGGGAAATACAGAGCTTTTAGATATTATAAATAAAGTTTTAGCAAGATTAGAAGAAACTGGAAAATTAGATGAAATTTATAAAACACATGCAGAAAGCATAATAAAAAATTAGAAGGACATATATGGAATTTATAGAATATATAAAGACAGGATTTCACTCGACTTTTATCGTTGATGATAGATATAAATTATTTTTAGAAGGTTTGGGAAACACGGTATATATAGCGATTTTTGCAACTATTATAGGGGTTATAATTGGATCTATATCGGCTATTGTTGGATTTTATGTAAAAACAACAGGAAAACTAAAGCCTATAGGATGGATTATAAATATATATGTAATAGTTATAAGAGGAACCCCTCTTTTGATACAACTTTTGATTACATATTTTATAATATTTTCATCGTCGGACAATGCAATAATGATAGCTATAATAGCATTTGGTCTAAATTCGGGTGCATATGTTTGTGAAGTTATAAGGGCAGGAATTTTGTCGGTGGATAAAGGTCAGGGAGAAGCAGGAGCTTCATTAGGGCTAAATCTATATCAAATTATGAGGTTTATCCAGCTACCACAGGCGATAAAAAATATTCTTCCTGCATTGGGAAACGAGTTTATAAATATAGTTAAAGAAACATCTGTGGCTGGATATATAGCTATAGTTGATCTGACTAAAGCAGGAGATATAGTTCGATCTCAAACATTTGATCCATATTTTTCTCTTTTATCTGTAGCGGGGATATACCTAATAATTGTGTCTGGACTATCTTTTGCATTGAAAAAATGGGAAAAGAGGTTGAGTGTAAGTGATAGAAGTTAAAGGGTTAAATAAATATTTTGGAAAAAATCATATACTAAAAGATATAACCGAAAGTATAGACAAAGATGAAAAGGTAGTTATCATTGGACCTTCTGGGTCGGGAAAAAGCACCTTTTTGAGATGTTTAAATCTTTTAGAAAAGCCCACATCAGGAGATATAAAGTTTTTTGGAGAGTCTATTGTAGAAAAAAAGATAAATATAAATATAGTTAGGCAGAAGTTGGGGATGGTTTTTCAACAGTTTAATCTTTTTAATAATATGACGGTTATGGATAATATAACATTGGCTCCAATACAATTAAAGTTAAAAACAAAACAACAAGCAGAAAAAAAAGGGATAGAACTTTTGAAAAGAATAGGATTGGATATGTATAAAGATAAATATCCATCAACTCTCTCTGGGGGACAAAAGCAGAGGATTGCTATTATAAGATCTTTAGCGATGAATCCAGATATGATATTGTTTGATGAACCAACATCTGCTTTAGATCCCGAGATGGTTTTAGAGGTTTTAGAATTGATGAAAGAGGTTTCTAACCAGGGTATTGGCATGGTGGTTGTGACCCATGAGATGGATTTTGCTAGAGATGTTGCTACAAGAATTTTATTTATGGATAATGGCAGGATTTTAGAGCAGAATTCTCCAAAAGACTTTTTTGAAAATCCACAAAATGAAAGACTAAAAACTTTTTTAAATAGGGTTATATAAAATATAATAGCAGTGGTTTTAATATTAAACCACTGCTATTATATTTTATATAACCCTATTTATTTTCTAGACGAGATTTCAGATCTTCTAGTTGTTTAGAAAGTTCTATAGGTAGAGATTTTCCGATGGATAAAAAAAAGTTTTGTATAGAGGATATTTCAGAAAGCCATATATCTTTATCTATATGAAGAATATTTTTTAAACTGTCTATTGATATATCTAAACCAGATATATCAATATCCTCTATATTTGGGACAAATCCAATAGGTGTTTTTTTAGCAGGAGAATCAGGATTTTTACATCTATTTAAAATCCATATAAGAACCCGCATATTATCACTAAATCCAGGCCATATAAATTCTCCATTATCGTCTGTTCTAAACCAGTTTACATGGAATATTTTTGGGGCATTTTCACCAAGAGAAGCGCCAATATTTATCCAGTGTGAAAAATAGTCTCCAATATCATATCCACAAAAAGGAATCATTGCCATTGGATCTCGTCGTACAATACCTGTTTGACCAGTAGCAGCGGCAGTTGTTTCAGAGGATATAGTTGAACCAATAAAAACACCATGGTTCCAATCATAGGATTGATAGACAAGAGGAGCTAATTTTTTTCGTCTACCACCAAATATAATTCCAGAGATAGGAACACCGTTTGGATTATTAAATTCTTTAGAAATGGAAGGACAGTTATATGCAGGAGATGTAAATCTACTATTAGGGTGTGCACCTTTTTCTAAACTTTCAGAGTTCCAAGGGTTTCCTTTCCAGTCAATAGCATTAGTTGGAGTAGGGGTTTCCATCCCTTCCCACCAAACAGAATTATTGTCTAAATCATGAACAACATTTGTGAATATAGTGTTTGATTTTGTAGATTTAAGGGCGTTTGGATTTGATTTTTGGCTTGTTCCAGGTGCGACACCGAAGAAACCATTTTCGGGATTTATAGCCCATAATCTTCCATCTTCCCCCTTTCTAAGCCAAGCTATATCATCTCCAACACACCAAATTTTATATCCTTTATTTTTATAAATTTCGGGAGGAATAAGCATGGCGAGGTTGGTTTTTCCACAAGCAGAAGGAAAAGCAGCAGCAAAATATGTAATATCTCCATCAGGAGATTCTATACCTAATATAAGCATATGTTCTGCCATCCAGCTTTCTAGTTTTCCTTGGTATGATGCAATTCTAAGAGCAAAACATTTTTTACCAAGAAGAACATTTCCGCCATATCCAGAGTTTATAGACCAGATAGTATTTTCTTCTGGAAAATGGCAGATATATCTGTTATTTTCATCTATTGATCCTTTAGAATGTAAACCACGAACGAAATCGTTGCTAATATCTCCAAGATTGTCTAAAGCAAGCTGACCGATTCTTGTCATTATATTCATATTTAAAACAACATAGGACGAGTCGGTAATTTCTATACCAACTTTAGAAAAAGGGGATGAAGGAGGACCCATAAGATAGGGTATTATATATAAAGTTCTATCAGACATAATCCCATTAAATAAAGATGAAAGTTTTTTATATGCATCAGAACTTTTCCACCAATTATTAGTTATGCCAACATCTTTTTTATTTTTTGTACAGATAAATGTTTTATCTTCTACACGAGCAACATCATTTACAGCAGTTCGATGGATAAAACAATTTGGCAAAGTTTCTGGGTTTAGGGGATAAATTTCTCCAGAATTCACACTCTCAAGACAGATTTTCTCTATTTGTTTTTTTGATCCATCTATCCAAACAACATTTTTTGGTTTGCATAGATAGGTTATATCATCAATCCAGTTTAGGACATTTTTATTTTTAGTAAGCATAAATTATATATCCTCCTAAATATTTATAGATTATTTTAATTATAATATGTAAGAAATTTATATTCAATAGATAATGAAATGATGTTTAATATAGATAAAAAGTTTTTATAATTGACAAATATTATTAAAATTATTATAATATTTTTAATGTTATAATGGAATAATTTTAATTAAATATAAGAGTCTTGGTCTCTCCTTCTAGAGGCGAAGGCTTTTAATTATATAGATATTAAAAAAATTATTAAGGAGTGTTTTTTGTGAAATGGACAGGTTTAAATGATATAAGAAGAATTTTTTTAGATTTTTATAAACAAAAAGGGCATAAAATTTTATCAAGTTACCCCTTGGTGCCTCAGGGAGACAACAGCTTATTATTGATAAATTCAGGAATGGCGCCGATGAAAAAATATTTTTTAGGACAAGAAAAGCCAGAAAGTGTTAGACTAGCCACCTGTCAAAAGTGTATAAGAACTCCAGATATAGAGCGGGTTGGAAAAACTTCACGTCATGGAACTTTTTTTGAAATGTTGGGGAATTTTTCATTTGGAGATTATTTTAAAGTAGAAGCGATAGAGTTTGCATGGGAGTTTGTGAAAGATGTTGTAAAAATTCCTTTAGAAAATATTTGGATTTCTATCTATCTTGATGATGATGAGGCATTTAACATTTGGAGAGATATAATAGGTTTTCCAGAGGATAGAATTGTAAGATTAGGCAAAGCAGACAATTTTTGGGAGATAGGTTCTGGCCCGTGTGGACCATGTTCAGAGATTTATTTTGATAGAGGAGAGAATAGTGGATGCAATTCTCCTAGTTGTGCTGTTGGTTGTGATTGTGATAGATATGTAGAGTTTTGGAATTTAGTTTTTTCTCAGTATAACAGTGATGGAGAGGGAAACTATAGTTTAATGGAAAAGCCAAATATAGATACAGGTATGGGGTTAGAAAGACTTGCTTGTATTTTACAACAAGTTGATAATCTTTTTGAAGTGGACACTATAAAAAGTGTTATGGAAAAAATTTGTTTAATTGCCGGTGTTGTATATAAACAGGATGAAAAAAAAGATATTTCTTTAAGGATTATAACAGATCATATAAGGGGAAGCGTATTTATGATCGCTGATGGGGTTTTGCCATCAAATGAAGGTAGAGGATATGTTTTAAGAAGGCTTTTAAGAAGGGCAATAAGGCATGGAAAATTATTGGGAATAAAGGGGCAATTTTTAGAACAGGTTGTTGGAATTTTAGTAGAAAAAAATCAAGATGGATATCCAGAACTTAGAGATAGATTTGAGTATATTATAAAGATTATAAATAATGAAGAAGAAGTTTTTTTAAAGACTTTGGACAAGGGAATAGAAAAGTTAGCTTATCTTATGAAGACAGAGGTTAGAGAGGGTGTTTTTTCTGGGGAAGGTTGTTTTTTAATGTATGATACATTTGGATTTCCTATAGATTTAATAGAAGAAATTGGGGATGAAAAAGGAATAACTTTAGATAAAAAAAGATTTGATGAACTTATGAAAGAGCAAAAACAAAAGGCGAGAGATGCAAGAAAAAAATCTAATAATATAGGTTGGGAGGAAGGAGAATTAAATTTAGATCAATTTCCTAAAACAGAATTTATAGGGTATAAAAAGACCAGTGTTGAGGGAAATATTTTGGGCATAATAAAAGACAATATTTTAGAACAAGAGGCTAATTTTAGAGAAGAAGTTGTTTTAATTTTAGATAAAACAGTTTTTTATGGAGAGTCTGGTGGACAGGTGGGGGATAGAGGAGTTATAGCTTCTAAACAAGGAGAGGCAAGGGTTTTAGACTGTAAAAAAAGTTCTAGTGGTATATATTTTCATAGATGTCTAGTAGAAAAAGGAACGATTAAGGTGGGAGAAATAGTTTTAGAAAGCTTAGAAAAATCTATAAGAAATAAGATTACAAGAAATCATACAGCAGCACATCTGTTACAATCTGCATTGCAAAAAGTTTTGGGAAACCACGTGTTACAAGCGGGACAACTAGTGGATGAAAATCGAATTAGATTTGATTTTTCTCATTTTAGTGGAATGACAAGAGAAGAGATAGATAAAACAGAAAAAATTGTTAACAACTATATATCTGAAGGAATTTTAGTAGATATAGAAGAGATGGATATAAAAAAAGCTAGAGAAAAAGGAGCTATGGCAATATTTGGAGAAAAATACGGAAATATAGTACGTGTTGTAGACGTAGGAGGAAGATCAATAGAGCTATGTGGAGGAAGCCATGTAGAAAATACTAATGAAATAGGAATATTTAAGATTTTATCAGAAAACTCAGTTTCATCAGGTGTTAGGAGGATAGAAGCCATAACTGGGATGGAAGTTTTGAAAATTTTAAATAGTATAGAAGAAGATGTGTTTAAAATTGGGATAGAGCTAAAGCTTAAAAATAGCAAAGATATAGTTCAAAGAGTTATATCTTTGAATAAACAGCTTAAAGAAAAGACAAAAGAACTTGAAGAACATAATCAAAAGAGTATTTTTCAGAAGATAAATGATAAATTTGATGAAATTGTGGCAAATAGTTTGGTTATAGACGGAGTTTGTGTAATTGCACAAAAGTTAGGGAAGATAGATGCAAAAGTCTTAAAGTTATTTATAGATAAAATAAAAGATAAACAAAAGAACAGCTTGGTTATATTGATGACAAGTGATAAAGAAAAAGGAACTATTGCTGTTGGAGCATCTAAATTTGCTATAGAAAAAGGTTATAATAGTGGAAAAATAGTTAAAAACATTTGTGAATATCTAGATGGAAAAGGTGGCGGAAGAGTAGATTCTGCTATAGGAGGATTTTTAAAGATATCAGATATAGATAAAGTTTTAAAGGATATATCAAAATTTATATAAAATAAAAATTGGAGGAAATATATATGGACTGTATTTTTTGTAAAATTTCAAAAAGGTTAGTAGAAACCGAGTTGATATATGAAGACAAATATATAATGGGATTTAAAGATATTAGACCACAAGCAAAGGTTCATCTATTATTTATATCAAAAGAACATATAGAATCGGCAGATAGTATAGATTCAGAAAACAGTCATATCATAGGTAGGATGTTTCAAGTTATAGCAAAGATCTCAAGCCATTATAATCTACAGAGAGGGTATAGGATTATAACAAATATAGGAGAGGATGGTGGACAAGAAATCAGACATTTTCACCTACATATAATAGGAGGGGAGCCTCTAAAAAAAGAAATCAACTAGGATAATTAAAAGAAAGGGGGAATATATGAAGCGGCCATTAGTTATATTTGCTTTTTCATATATGCTCTCTGTTTTTATCGCATCTTTTATAGGTGATAGTGTATCTGTTATATTATCCATATTGATTATAATATTTTTAGGTATATTAATATCTTTATTTAACTATAGAAAGAAAAAGATTATACTAATTTTTATAGCAGCGAGTATAGGACTATTTAGTTATTTTTTACATAACAAGGTGTTTTATTATCCTGCATTATATTTTGATGGAAAATCAGGAGAGTTTCAAGGAATAGTTGAAGATATAAAGCAGAGGAAAGAAAAGACACCATATTATAGGATTAAATTAAAAAATATAACAGAGTCTGGAAAAACTCATAAAATAGGAGGAAGTGTAAATCTATATTTTAAAGATAAAACAGAACTAGACATAGGGGATGAGATAAAAGGGTTTGCAAATTTTAAAAATTATGATAAAGATAAATATTTAATAGAAGATTATAATAGAACCAAAGGTATATACATAACGGGATATCTTACTGATAATAAAACTATTGAGATTATTTCAAAGAACAATAGAAAATCTCGATTATTTTTTTATAAAGTCAAGGAAAAAATAATAGAAAATATTTATAAACATATAGAAAATGAAAAGTATGCAGGGCTTATAGTTGGGATGATTTTAGGAGAGAAAGATTATATAGATATCAGTGTAGAGAAAATGTTTAAAAATTCTGGATTGTTTCATATATTTGCAGTTTCAGGGATGCATTTAACAGTTTTATCAGGTATATTAATGCTGTTTTTACGATTTTTAAAATTAGGAAGAAGGGTTTCTTCCGTAATTTTAATATGTTTTATAATATGCTATGCATTTATAGCAGGTTTGCCGATGTCTCTTATTAGATCAGGAATAGCTTTGATTTTGCTAAATATAGGAAGTCTTATAGGGGAGGATCAGGATGTTCTAACATCTATAAGTTTTGCGGGACTTATTGTTGTATTTTTTAACCCATATTCGGTAGGAGATACAGGATTTTTATTAAGTTTTTTTGCTACATTAGCTCTTGTTTTATACAATATTTATTTGAAATCAAAAGTTGAAAATAAACTACCATATAATCATAAATTTTTGATTTATATAACAAATTGTTTTTTGAAAAGTATACTCGTAATTATCTTTATAATTCCTATAACATTTGTAAATTTCAAATTTATCTCTATAGCATCACCGATAGGAAATTTATTGATATCACCTTTTCTATTTATTTCTTTGATAGCTGGAGTTTTTATAGGAATTTTTGGATTTTTTGAAGGTGTTATATTTGTTCCATTTTTATTTATAGCAAAGAGTATGATATATATATCTATAACAGTTTTGGTAGTTATAGCTAGATTTTTATCAGAATTAGCGATATTTAATATTCCGTTAGGATTAGATTTTACATTTTTTTGGCTTATAGCTTCGATTTCTTTAGTTATAGTTTCGCTTATTGCAAAAAATAAAATATCTAATTGTTTTATTTCAATAATATTATCAGGAATTTTATTTTTTATTGGATTTTTTTCAGATAAAATAATTTTTCATGATGTTTCAAAATTAACAATGATTAGTGATCAAGGAAACACAGCTTTTTTTATAAAAAATGCGGATGAAAATATTTTAATAGGATTAAGTAATGATAGAAATTTTAATAGTAGTATATATAAATATCTTAAAGGCAAAGGGATAAATGATATAGATTTTTATATAGAGCCAAATATGCCAAATATAGATCCAAAAGAACTAGGTATTTTTACTGATAGTTTTAGGATAAAAAATATAATCACGGATGATAGGGATTTGGCAGATGGATATTTTTATAATATATTAGAACTAAATAGGATGAAAATAGCTTTAAAAAATGATATAACTTTAGAGATAGGTATAACTAATATGGGCGAAATATTTTATTTAACCACACCAAATTTAAATATAGGAGTTTCTATATCAGGAAAAAATTTTGACAAAAATATATATAATAATAATGTAGATATATTAATGGTTGGAAATAATAATAAAAATATAGGAAAAGATTTTAATGGAGCAATAGCGGTTGTTTCTAATGTTAAAGGGATGGAGATTAAAGAAGGGCTTTCTATTATAGATGGCGGAAAAAATATTTTTACAGAAATTTGGATAAGTTCAAAAGGAAAGATTAGAATAAGGGGAAAAGATTAGATTTATGACTATTTTAAAAGGAAAAGATTTTAAAGAGATTGTAGATCTAGCTAATTATAGTTTATATTTTTTATCTGGAGACAATCTTTTAGAGATACAACAAGTGGGAAATAGACTTATAAATAGAAACAATACTAAAGGTTTGGAAAAATTTAATATTACTAGGTTTGATGGGTTAAAGCATAGGTTTGATGAATTTATAGAAAACCTTAATCTTGTTCCATTTATGGTTGATAAAAGAATTTTATTTATAAAAAATTTTGATTTTTGTGATCTTTCTCCAGTTAGATTAGAAATTTTTTGGAATAATCTTAAGGATTTTTCAGATAAAACAATAGTAATAATATCTGTTTTACAAGGAAAAGATAACGATAAAAAACTTAAAAAAGGAATTAAAAATATTGGAGATCATGGAGTTTTATTTGAATTTAACCAGCCAGTAGGATGGGAATTAGAAGATGAAATTTTTAATGTATTTAAATTTTATAAAAAAGATATTTCTAAAAAAGATCTAAAATATTTTATAAATGTTCTTCCAAAAGACAATCTGTCTTTAAAAACAGAGGCGAAAAAGATATCATTTTATAAAATAGGAGAAAAACTTTCTAAACAAGATATAGATACACTAACTCCTAAAGAGCTAAATTTTACTGCATTTGAGCTTGCCCGAAATATAATAGAAAAAAATATAGA
Source organism: uncultured Clostridia bacterium (assembly GCA_947072265.1). Lineage (GTDB taxonomy): Bacteria > Bacillota > Clostridia > Oscillospirales > Ruminococcaceae > CAMTHN01. The sequence continues at coordinate 14,386 of CAMTHN010000002.1, forward strand.
AAATAGTTTTAAAATTATAGAAAACCTTCTATATAAAAGGACAGAACCAATAGCAATAGTGGGGGCAATACATACAGCATTTATGGATTTATATGTAGCGTATTTAGGAAAGATACAAGGTGTGTCTCAGGATAAGGTTATAGAGAAATTTTTATATAAAGGAAAGGAATTTAGAATAAGAAATGCATATAGAGATATTTCTAAATTTGATATAAATGATATAAAAAAAGGAATAGAAGTTTTAGCAAAATTAGACATCAATTTAAAAACAGCATCAAAATCTAATAAACTTTTATTAGAAATAGCTATTTTAAATATAATTATATGATAATTTTATTGAGGTGAGATTATTTGATATCTATAGATAAGCTTATAATAGTTGAAGGAAAATATGATAAAATAAAGCTTTCTAATTTTATTAAAGGAAATATAATTCAAACAGATGGTTTTGGTATATATAAAAACAAAAAAATGTTAGAATATATTAAAAAGTTTGCGGTTTCTAAAGGTATAATAATAGTTACAGATTCTGATAGAGCAGGATATAAAATTAGAAATTATATAAAATCCTGTATGCCAAAGGGATCAAATATTCAACATGTATATATCCCTGATTTATTTGGAAAAGAGAAAAGAAAAAAAGAAATATCTAAAGAGGGTAAGATAGGTGTTGAAGGTATGTCTCAAGAAGTTTTGAAAGAGGCTTTTAAAATTTTTAAAAAAGAAGATATATCAAATGAACAAGACAAAAAAAAGATAACAAAGATGGATTTATATCAAGATGGATTTATAGGATGTGATGGGTCTAGAAAAAGAAGAGAAGCATTATTTTCTATTTTAAATATACCAGAAAATATAGGTAATAATTCTGTTTGTGAAGCTATAAATAGTCTTATATCTTTTGAAGAATACATAGAAATTAAGAAAAAAATATAGAAAAATTGTTATAAAAGAGGGATGTTTAATGGTATTTTCTAGTATTATATTTTTATACTTTTTTTTGCCGATAGTTTTTTTGACATATTATATAGTTCCAAAAAACTATAAAAATATTATTTTAATAATATCGGGGATTATTTTTTATGGATGGGGAGAGCCCATATATATAGGAATGCTTATAATTTCTATATTGATAGATTATTTATCTGGGCTTGGAATATCCAGATTTAAGGATCAAAAGTTTTTGCGAAGTTTATTTTTATTGATATCAGTAGTTATGAATATAGGTTTATTAGGTTTTTTTAAATATAGCAGTTTTTTTATAGATAATATAAATAACATTTTTGGAGTTTCTATAGAAAGTGTAAGCCATCCTCTACCAATAGGGATATCTTTTTATACTTTTCAGAGCATGTCATACACTATAGATTTATTTATGAAAAAGATAAAAGTCCAAAAAAGTTTTTTGAGCTTTGCAACATATGTAACACTCTTTCCACAGCTTGTAGCGGGTCCTATAGTTCGATATAAAGATATATCAGATGAAATAGTGGAAAGAGAAATAAAAATAAATGATGTATATTATGGAATATATCAATTTGTAAAAGGGCTTTCTAAAAAGGTTTTAATAGCAAACAATATAGGATATCTATGGACAACTGTAAAGGGTATGGATTTAGAATCTCTACCTGTTATAACTGCATGGGTTGGAATATTAGCATTTACCTTTCAGATATATTTTGATTTTTCTGGATATTCTGATATGGCATGTGGTCTAGGAAGAATGTTAGGGTTTAAATTTCCTAAAAATTTTAACTATCCGTATATTGCAAAAAGTATATCCGATTTTTGGAGAAGATGGCATATAACTTTGGGAGACTGGTTTAAATCTTATGTATATTTTCCTTTGGGAGGAAATAGAAAAGGATTAGCTAGAACTATTTTAAATTTGATAATAGTTTGGTTTTTGACAGGTTTTTGGCATGGATCAAACTGGAATTTTATAATTTGGGGACTTTATTTTGGAATAATAATAATAATAGAAAAGTTATTTTTAGGAAAAGTATTAGAAAAAATCCCATCTTTTTTTCAAATATTATATACATTCTTCTTAGTTGTAGTAGGATGGGTTATATTTGAATTTATAGATTTAAATAATCTTTTTATATATATAAAAAGCATGTTTGGTTTAAATAATGGAGTGTTTATAGATAGCGGAAGTATATATTTATTAGTTTCGTATCTCTTTGTATTTATAGTTTGTATAATTTTTTCAACTCCATATTTAAAAGAATATATATATAAAATATGCAAAACAGAATTAGAGATAATAGACAATTTTAGAGTTATATTTATAGTATTAGGACTAATATTATCAACAGCATATCTAATTGATGCAAGTTATAATCCGTTTTTATATTTTAGATTTTAGAGAAGAGGAAGAAGTTTTATGAATTTTCAAAAGATTAGCATTATTATATTTTTTGGTATAATACTTTCTTTTTCAACTCTTACAGTTTTATGGAAAAAGAAAGATTATTCAGAGGCAGAAAACAAATATCTTAGTGAACTTCCATCTATATCTGCTGCAAATATTTTAAATAAAAAATTTATGATAGATATAGAAAAATATTTTTCTGATCATTTTATAATGAGAGATGATTTTATAGAGCTAAAAAATAATCTTGAAATTTTTACAGGAAAAACGACAATAAATAATGTTAGATATATAAACGATAGATTATTACAGGTTGTACCTAGTGTAAATGAAAAGTTTATAAAAAATTCTATTGATACAATAAATGAATTTAAAAAAAAATATGGAAAAAAAACATATATTTCTATAATTCCAACCTCTGAGTATATCTATAGAAAAAAATTTCCTATAGATCCAGGAATTATAGATCAAAAACAATATATAGATAAATTTTATAGCGATATTGATAATGATATAGAAAAGATAAATACAGTTGATCTACTTGATTCTAAAAATAAAGAATATATATATTATAAAACAGACCATCATATGACTATATTAGGATCCTACTATGTTTATAGGGAGATGGAAAAACTTTTAGGATTTGAGGGGATAGATTTAAAAAATTTTAAAAAAGAAAGAGTTTCAGATGATTTTTATGGATCACTACATTCAAAGTTAAATATAAACTCTTTAGATAAAGATTTAGTAGAACTTTTAAAAGGAAGTATACCAGATGAAAATATACATGTAAGAAAAATATCAGCAGATGTTGTACAAAATTTTAATTCTATATATTTTAAAAATATGCTTAAAAAAAAGGATAAGTATGGTGTTTTTTTAGGATTAAACGAACCAATAGTTGATATAAATACAGGAATTAGTAATGGAAAAAAACTTTTGATATTTAAAGACAGTTATGCCAATAGTATAGCAACTTTATTATATAATCATTATGAAAAGATAACCTTGGTTGATATGAGGCTTTTAAACGAACCTTTTGAAAAATATTTAAATTTAGATCAATATACCCAAGTTTTATTTTTATATAATTTTTATAATTTTGTTACACAGAATGATATACAAAAAATTTTAATAAAATAAGGATATAGATATATATATGAATAATATGAGAATTGTTTTAGTTTTATTATGTGGAATAATTTTTTTTACGGGATGCTTAAAATCTAATAGTAATAAAGGTATAGATGATAATAGTCAAAGTTTATCAGAAAAAGATAAAAAAATTCAGTATATAAATCCGCTAACGGGAGAGATGTCTGAAAAAGATTTATCAAAACAAAAACCAGTAATAGCAATGGTTAGCAATATAAAAAAAGCTCTTCCACAGATGGGTATATCAAAGGCAGATATTTTTATAGAGATCTTGGCTGAAGGTGGAATAACGAGAATTATGGCGTTTTTCTCAGATATAGAAAATATAGTAAAAGTTGGACCTATTAGATCTATTAGAAAATATTATGGAGATATAGCAAAAGCATATGATCCAATTATAGTTCATTTTGGAGGTAGCGATACAGGGTATAGTTCTATAAAAAATAATAGATTGTCAAATATAGATGGAATGGTTATAGGATCTGAAGTATTTATACAGGATAAAGATTTGGCAAAGAAAAAAGGAAAAGAGCATAGCTATTTTATAGATAAATCAGGTTTAAAAAAAGGAATAGAAAACAAGAGGATAGATATATCAACCAAAGGATATAAAGGACCTTCATTTATTGGAGATAAAGAGGTATACATACCGTATGGAGATTTTATAGGCAATGAAATTATTGTTGAACATAGTAGATCGGCTATCTCAAGGTTTGTTTATGACTCTGAAAAAGAGAGCTATTTAAAATATCAAAATGGAGAAGAGCATATTGATGGGATAGATAATAGTCAAATTATGGTTAATAATATAGTTGTTTTAAAAACAGATGTAGAGATACTTCCAAATCAGGGAGGAAGGATAGATTTAGATCTTTCAAAAGGAGAGGGATATTTTGTAACTATGGGAAAATATCAAAAGATTTTATGGGAAAAGGGTTCTGCTGAAAAAGAAATATCTATTACAGATTTAGATGGAAATCTAATACCATTTAATAATGGGAAAACTTGGTATAATATAATATCTAAAACAGCTAATTTTCAAGGAAAATAATATTGTAATAAATTTGAAATATATAGTAATTATTTAATTATAATAGATTTATTTGTTATATATTTTTTAGATATATAACAAGAAATATGTTGAAAAAACTCTAAAAAAGTTTTTTTATAACAAAAGTAGTTCAAATATATAAATTGTTTACGATAATAAAAATAGAAACACTTCCATGTAGGTGTATCTTAATATTTCTTGGGATTGACATGAAATAGTATTGTTTGATAAGATTACACTACTCTCCCGATAATAAAGTATTGTAAATTATCAAAAAGCTAATAAAAAAAGGAGGAAATATTTTGAATTTAAAAATTAATAAAAAAATGACCCCCCTAATACTTGCCGCAATCATACTTATAACGGCCATGGTTCCTTTATTTTCTTCAGCAATGTTTTCTGGAGCAAAAGAACAGATAAACGGAGTTGAAAATAAAAGAATAGTTGCATATTATCCAAACTGGGGTATCTATTCAGGACATGACGAATTTTTACCATCATACGCACAGTGGGACAATATAACTCATATGAATCTTGCTTTTTATGGTGTAGATAATGGAGGAAATATAAAATCTGTTGATACTTGGGCAGATTTTGAGAAACCATTATATCCTGGAACAGCGTGGGATGATCCAAACAAGGGTGTAGTTGGATCTATGAGAAAAGAAAAAGAAGCAAATCCAAATGCAAAACTAATGCTATCAATTGGAGGGTGGTCTCTGTCAGCAGCATTCCCAATTTTATCTAGAGACCCATCAGCAAGAGCAAATTTTGCACAACAATCAGCAAATTTTGTTATAGAACAAGGATTTGACGGAATTGATATAGACTGGGAATATCCAGGTCTAGTTCGTGATCCAGATAAAGTTGATAATCCAAATGACCAAGGACATCCAAATGGTCTACCAGATGATGGAAAATATTATATCGAACTTTTGAAAGACGTTAGAGAAAAATTAGACGAAGCTGGAAAAAGAACAGGTAAATATTATGAATTATCAATAGCAGCACCTGCTGGTATGGATAAAATCGGATGGTTAGACGGAAGTCTAGTTGCTGGAAACGGTGGAACAATGCATTGGATTAGAGAAATCGGAGAAGTTGTAGATTTTATAAATATAATGAGCTACGATTTACACGGTACTTGGGATTCATTTACAGGACATCATTCAGGAATATACGCAGATTCTGAAAGAACTGAAGCAATCTCAAATAGAGATGATGACAATGATTTTGGAATAAATAAAGATGTATTAAGCGATGAAGATGTTAAGAAATTTGCAGAGCAATATGCGAGAGAAGAAGACACAAAGTACTACACAGTTGAAGATGCGGCGGCTGCATATGCAAGAGCGGGCGTTCCAAAAAACAAACTAGTAGTAGGATCTCCTTTCTATTCTAGAGGTTGGTATGTAGACCTAACTAAAGATTATGAAGTTATTCAAGGACTACCAGGATTATATGCACCAGTTAGAATGAAAACATCATGGGAAGGAACTATGCCAGATGCACCAAAAGGTGATTGGGATGGCGGACTTTCTACAGGAGTTAATCCATATTATAAGATTAAAGATTGGGTAGAAAATCCATCAAGTGGATATAAACGTTATTTTGACCCAGTTACAAAAACTCCATATGCATTTAACGAAACAAATGGTGAATTTTATACATATGAAGATGTAGAAAGTGCAACAGCAAGAGCTAATTTTGTTAAAGACAATGGTTATGGCGGAATTATTTTCTGGGAAGCAACAGGAGATACAAAACCAGGATACGCAGTAACAAATGAGCTAACAAAAGCGATAAAAAAAGCTTTCTATGGTGATAGAAAAATTCCAACAACAGAAGGAAAACCTTCAACACCTGATGAAGAAACTTCATCAAGTTCATCAAACTCATCAAGTTCTTCAAGTTCTTCTTCTAATGGAGGAAGCACAGAAAAACCTGATAGCAAATCAGAGCGTAAACTAGTTGGATATTTACACAACTGGGGACAAGCAGGCGGAGAAGTTCCAGCTGTAACTCTAGATGATATATCTGATAAATATGATGTAATTCATATTGCATTCCCATCAATTTCACCAGATGGAACAGTTGTATTTACAAGTGATTGGGTTGGCGGAAAAGAAATCGTTACACCTGAACAAGTTAAAAGAGCTGTTTCAAAAGGAAAAACTGTTACACTTTCAATTGGTGGACAAAACGCACAGGTTGTTTTAGATACACCAGAAAAAGTTAACAATTTTGTAAAATCATATATCGATATTGCTAAAACATATGGTTTAAACGGTATAGATATTGATATCGAACATGGTGTTCTTGCACAAGGAAATGTAAATACACCAACACCAGCACAACTAGGTGTAATAAATGCAACAAAAGCAATTATTCAACATTTTGAATCAAACGGATTTGACGATTTTGAACTATGGATGGCTCCAGAGAGTGCAAATGTTATGGGTGGAATAAATGCATATGGAAATGCATATGGAAACTATATTCCAATAATAAATGCTCTAAGAGAAGAACTTACAGGGCTACATGTTCAATTTTATAACACAGGTTCTTTATTTGGAATAGATGGAAAAATCTATTATCAAGGAACAGCAGACTTTGCAGTAGCAATGGCTGATGCTTTAATTAAAGGATTTGACGTTTCTGGAGGGGGCAGATTTGAAGGACTTCCAGCAGAAAAAATATTCCTAGGACTTCCTTCAACTGATAAAGCAGCTCCAGCTGGCGGATATATGTCAAATGCAGAGATTGAAAAAGCGTTTAAACAACTAACAACAAACGAAAAATTAACTAGCTATAGCTCAGATACTAATCATATAAACCTAGGTGGAGTTATGACTTGGTCTATAAATTGGGATATTGGAAATGGATATAATTTTGCAAATGGTGTTAGACAAATTCTTGATGGAATTCCAACAGGAGACGTTGAAACTCCAGATCCAGAAACTCCAGATCCAGAAACTCCAGAGCCAGAGAAACCAGAGCCAGAGAAACCAGAGCCAGAGAAACCAGAGCCAGAAAAACCAAATCCAGAAAAACCAAATCCAGGGACAGGATCATTTGATCCAAACAAAGTCTACAACACTGGAGATAGAGTTGAATACAATGGTGGATGGTATACAGCTAATTGGTGGACACAAGGTGGAGTTCCTGCTGGAAATCCAAACTGGACACCAGACAAAACTTCTAATCCAGACGGTTCTATAAACTATGTTCCAGGTCAATCTTATGAAAAAGGCGACGTAGTTAAATATAACGGTAAAAGATATGAAGCGCAGTGGTGGACAGCATCAACTCCGGGTAGTGATGATTCTTGGAAATCATTAGATATTTCTGTAAATTCAGATGGATCTGTAGATTATGTTCCAGGACAACATTATACAGAAGGACAAAAAGTTAAATACAAAGGAACAACTTATATAGCAAAATGGTGGACAACATCAACTCCAGGTAGTGATGAATCTTGGAGAAGAGGATAAACCATTTAGATATCTGACAAAACTTACATTATAGTTCTCAAGAGATAGATATTATTTAAAAAAACTAGGTATATTTAATTATATATCTAGTTTTTATTTTATATTAAAATGAATTATCAAAATAAAAAGATGATATATAAAATTAATTATATATCATCTTTTTATTATTTAGAATTATTTTTTTATATTTTATTATCTTTTTCTTGTTCTAATTTTTCTTGTTCTAATTTTTCTTGTTCTAATTTTTCTTGTTCTATCTTATCTTGTATAAGTTTATACTCTTTATCTTTTTTATCTTTATCTTGTTTTATCATGTCTAAAGAGATTTTATTTTCCATAAGTTTTATAAAAGTTTCTGAATCAATCTTTTCATGTACCAGAAGATATCTAGATATAATTTCTATCTGATCAATATGGGTTTTAATCATATTTAAACAAGAATTATATGCTGTTTCTATTATAGATCTAACCTCCTGATCAATAGAAGTAGCAATGCTTTCAGAATAATTTTTTTTCTGGCTAATATCTCTTCCAAGAAAAACTTCGTTATTAACTTGACCATATGATATAGGACCAAGTTTATCGCTAAACCCAAATTTTGTAACCATATTTCTAGCAATAGTTGAAGCTCGTTCGATATCATTTGATGCACCAGTGGATATATCTTTTAAAACAACTTTTTCAGCAATACGGCCACCTAAAAGAACAATAAGCTCATCTTCCATATCTTTTTTTGTTTTATAACTTATATCATGTTTTGGAAGGGACATAGTATATCCACCAGCCATTCCTCGTGGAATTATGGATATTTGATGAACAGGACTCTGTGTCTCACAATAGTATGTACAGAGTGCGTGTCCAGCTTCATGATAGGCGGTAAGAATTTTTTCTTTTTCAATTATTACACGACTTTTCTTTTCAGGGCCAGCGACAACTTTTATAGTAGATTCTTCTATGTCTAAAAGGGTTATAGATTTATGACCCCTTCTAGCAGCAAGTAGTGCAGATTCATTCATAAGATTTTCTAAATCTGCTCCTGTAAATCCAACGGTTGTTTTTGCTATAATAGATAGGTCAACGTCAAATGATAGAGGTTTATTTAAAGAGTGAACTTTAAGAATCTGCTCTCTCCCTTTAACATCAGGATATCCAACCACAACTTCACGGTCAAAACGTCCAGGACGAAGAAGAGCAGGATCTAGAATGTCTCTACGGTTTGTGGCAGCAATAATAATAATTCCTTCATTTCCACTAAACCCATCCATCTCTACAAGAAGCTGATTAAGGGTTTGTTCTCTTTCATCGTGTCCGCCACCAAGACCAGCTCCACGTTGTCTACCAACAGCATCAATTTCATCGATAAATATGATAGATGGTGCATTTTTTTTAGCTTGTTCAAAAAGATCACGAACACGAGATGCCCCCATTCCAACATACATCTGTACAAAATCAGAACCAGAGATGGCAAAAAAGGGAACAGAAGCCTCTCCAGCAACAGCACGAGCAAGAAGAGTTTTACCAGTTCCAGGAGGACCCATAAGGAGAACTCCTTTAGGAATTCTTGCACCAAGATCATTAAATTTTTTTGGATTTTTTAAAAATTCAACAATTTCTTCTAGTTCTGCTTTTTCTTCATCAGCTCCAGCAACATCTTTAAAAAGTGCTTTTCTTCCTTGTTGTATAGTGGCTTTTAAATTTGCTTTTCCAAAAGGAGATTTTCCACCAGTTGATTGTTTCATCATTATAAACCAGAAAACAACCATAGCTCCTATTAAAAGAATAACAGGGAGGAAAGAAACAATCCAAGAATTATCTTTAGCAGGAAAATAATTAAATTTAACAGGATTGTCAGGATTTTCCTTGTTATATTCTAAAACAGGTTTTTCTATAGATGCTACAAAAAGCCCAACATTAGGAACCTTATATTTTATAATTTTATCTTTATCATCGTCTTTAAGATTTAGATTTAGAACACCTGTTCCAAGGTTGAGATCAAACTCATTTACCTTGTCGTTTTGAAAATAAGCAACGATTTCATAATATTGGATTTTTGAAGACCCGTTATTGATTAAAGAGAATACAAAAGTACTCATAATCATAAGTCCAATCAAAATGATAATATATATGAGGGTTCCATTTTTTTTCTTATTTACCAATATTTTTCAGCCCCTTTTATTTATAAATTTTAAAATAAATAATATAAGTATATTAATTATATATTTCTGGTTTAAGTATTCCAATATAAGGAAGATTTCTATAACTCTCGTTATAATCAAGACCATATCCAACTACAAATTTATCAGGAACTTCAAAGCAGGAATAATCAGGATGTATATCAACCTGGCGTCTTTCTGGCTTGTTCAAAAAAGTGCATATCTTTATAGATTTTGGCTCTCGCTTAGATAGTATGTCTAGAATATAATTAAGTGTCATACCACTGTCTAAAATATCTTCAATTATTAGAAGATCTTTTCCTTTAAGGCTTATATCTAAATCTTTTATGATTTTCACAACTCCAGAATGTTCTGATTTGGCACCATAGCTAGAAACAGACATAAAATCTATAATACAATTAATATTAATAGCACGCATTATATCTGCCATAAAAACTACAGAACCTTTTAAAACACTAACAAGGATTAAATCTTTGTCTTTATAGTCTTTTGATATTTGTTTTCCCAAAATTTTAATTTTTTCAGCAATTTCTTCAGGTGTAAGAAGAATCTTTAATATATCATTTTCCATAAAAAGCTCCTAAATTAATATTTAATAATTATTAGACAAAATTTTGTATATTCATCAAGTTGAAAATCAGAAGAAATATTAAACCTATCTAGCCAAATAACTTTTTCTTGATTAGATAGTATAGGGATTTTAAACCTATCATAAGGAATAATTTTATTTTCGTTAAATATTTTTTTTAAAGACTTAGTACAGCCCCTTCCAAGAATAGATATCTTGTCTCCATATATCCATTGACGAAAATATAAATCTCCAACTATTTTATCATAATCTAAATAAAAAAAGGATACTTTTTTGTATTTTTTTTTAAAATAAGGTATCATTTTTCGAGTAATTACACGAAAAAAGTATGTCGTTTGGAGAAATTGGATTTTTTTACCCTCTAAAAGTTGATTTTTATCTAGTTTAAAAGAAAAAAAGTCTAAATTTTTTTTAGGTAGAACATTTTCTATATGTATGAAATTTTCTGAAATATATATATATATTTCTTTAGATAGATTTAGTTTAAATTTATCTAATTTATTTTTTATAGCATATTTAATAGAATCTATTTTTTTATAGTCCACTGAAATATTATTTGCTTTTAGTATGGATGATATAACTCTTAGAAGGATAGGAGGTGGAAGAGAGGATAAAATACTTATATCATATATATGGTTTTTTATTTTTGATTTTTCTAAATTTTCTATTGCTAATTTATTTAAAAAATCGTTATCCTGAGAAATAGTATCTAATAGATTGGAAAAGTTTTTTTCTGTTTCTGGGTTTATATCTTTTAATACGGGAATAACTTCTAATCTAATTTTATTTCTGGTATATTTTTTTGATAAATTTGAAGAATCAATGATATATGGAATATTATTTTCATTACAGTAGCTATCTATTTCTTTTTTAGAAATATTGTATAAAGGTCTTATAATATTTTCTCTTTTAATAGGTATAGAGCACAGACCAGCCAGAGATGACCCTCTTATAGAGTTGAATATAAATGTTTCTATTCTATCAGAAAGGTTGTGTCCTGTAGCAATTTTAGAAGATAATTTTAAGGATAATTTATTTAAAATATCATATCTAATTTCTCTACCCATTTCTTCAATTCCTTTTTTATATTCTAAAGCAATTTCAGAGATGTTTTTTCTAAATGAGTATAGTTGTATTTTATTTTTTTTACAATAATTTGATACAAAAGCTTCATTTTGGAAAGATTCTTCTCCTCTAAGTAGATGATTTAGATGAAATGCATATATATTTACTTTAAACTCATATTTTAGAAGATTTAAGGCATGGACTAAAAATATAGAGTCAGAACCGCCAGATAGAGCTATAAGTATATTGGATTTATCTTTTAAAAGCTCTTTTTCTATTATATTTTGTTTAATTTTATTAATAATCATATCTTTTTTCCAAATTTCCAAATTTTGTAAACTCTCCCTCCCAAGAAAGTGATATGGATGCAGTTTCTCCATGTCTATTTTTAGAAATTATACAGTCGGCAACATTTTCTTCTCCATTTTCTTGATCATAATAATGCTCACGATAAAGAAACATAACTATATCTGCATCCTGTTCAATAGATCCTGATTCTCTTAGATCTGATAAAATTGGTCTATGATCTGCACGAGCATCAGGAGCACGGGAGAGTTGTGAAAGACAGATAACAGGAACGTCAAATTCTTTAGCAAGAACTTTTAAATTTCTTGTAATTTCAGATATTTCTTGAACTCTATTTTCAGTTCTTTTACTAGAGGTCATAAGCTGAAGATAGTCGATAACAACTAGTCCAAGATTATCAACTCTTCTTAATTTTCCTTTCATCTCTGCAACGTTTATTCCCGGTGTATCGTCTATATATATCTCTGTTCCATACAGCTGGTTAGAAGCAATAGTAAGACTTTCCCAATCGTTTCCAGAAAGATCTCCTGTTTTTAGTTTTGATGAGTTTATCCTTGCTTCTGAAGAAAGGATACGGGAAGCAAGCTGCTCTTTAGACATTTCTAAAGAAAATATAGCAACGGCTTTTTTAGATTTTTTTGCACAATTAGTAGCAATATTTAGAGCAAAACTAGTTTTACCCATAGCAGGTCTTGCAGCTAGGAGAATTAAATCAGATTTATTTAGTCCAGTCAAAATTGCATCTAGACCATCAAATCCAGAAGAAAGACCTAGATGGGCCAGACCATCTTGATCAGAAATTTTTTGTAGATTATCATATATAGATAAAATTATTTTGTCAAGTTTTTCTAATCCCGATATATCTCGTCCATGTCGAATTTCCATTATAAGTTGTTCTGCTTTATCAAGTAGAAATTTTGAATTTGTAGACTGAGAACAGGAGGATAAAATTTCTTGTGAAGCTGATATAAGTCTGCGTATATAATGATATTCTCTAACTATTTCACAGTATGATTCTATATTTACAATTGATGGAACCATCTCCATTAGTTTTGCTAGATATAATTTTGCTTCATTTTTCGTCTCAAAAATATTGTCAGAGGAAACTTCAGCTAAAACAGTTACAAAGTCTATTGCGTTGGATGTATAAAACATTTCTAATATAATATCAAATATTTGATTATGTTGAGGATGAAAAAAGCAATCTGGTTTTATATACTCCAAGACCTTCGACATACAAGAAGGTTCTAAAAGAAGTGCACCTAAAACAGATTGCTCAGCTTCTAAATTGTATGGAATATTTTCAACATAATCTGATAAAACAGATTTATCCAAAATTTTTCCTCCAGATAGATTTTATTCTTCTATAACAGAAACTTTCATATTTGCTAAAACTTTTGTATGTAATTTTATCGATATATTATATGTTCCAAAAGCTTTTATATCTAATTCAATAGTGATTTTTCTTTTGTCTATATCTAAACCAAGTTGTGATTTTATAGCAGAAGAAATATCCTTAGAAGTTACAGATCCAAAAATACGACCATTTTGACCAGCTTTTGCTTTTATATTAACTATTTTTTGTTTGAGAGTTTCCGAAATTTTTTCACATTCTTTTATCTCTTCTAAAGCATGATGATTTGCAGAACTTATTTTAGTTTCATGTTGTTTTATAATATCTTTTGTTGCTTCTATAGCAAGGTTTTTCTTTAATAAAAAATTTTTTGCATATCCATCAGAAACATTTATGATTTGACCAGCTTTTCCAGTTCCTTTAACATCTTGATTTAATATGATTTTGATAAAAATCAGCCCCTATCATCTTTATTTAAAAAATATTTGTCAATAGATTCCATAAGCATATTTTTAACAGCTTCAAAATTTGTATCATGAAGTTGTGTAGCTGCCATAGTTTGGTGTCCACCGCCTCCAAGAGTTTCCATAATTATCTGTACATTTATCTGTCCCATAGAACGAGCCGAAATATTGAAAGAATCCCCCGATGAAAATATTACAAAAGAGGCATTTACACCAGAAATAGTTAAAAGTTCGTCCGCTGCTTGGGATGATACAATTCTAATATTTTCAGAATATGGATCGATAGACGATGCAATAGCACATTGTTTATAGATATCAGATGATGCAACAAGATTAGATTTTAATTGATATGATTCCATCGATCCAGAGAAAAGTTTTTTTACCGCAATAGTGTCTGCACCATTTTTTCGTAAAAAAGCAGCAGCCTCAAATGTTCTAACTCCGGTTTTCATAATAAAATTTCTTGTATCAAGCATAATTCCAGATAGTAAAGCATCGGCGGCAAATCTATCAAGTTTATATTGTTTTCCCATATACTGGATTATTTCAGAAACCATCTCAGAGGTGGAAGAAGCATACGGCTCATGATAAAAAATTACGGAACCTTCTATGTGATTTACCATCTTTCTATGATGGTCTACTACAACAAATTTTTTACAAGCTTTATATATTTCTGGATATTCAAGAAAAGATGGATTATGTGTGTCTACAATTATTAAAACGGTATTTGATTTTATCTTGTCTAACGCTTGTTTTTTATTTATAAAAATATCTTTGTTAGATGATTTTTCTTCTATATATTGTATAAGTGTAGAAGAGAGAGTTCTCTCTTTATTTACAACAACATTTACATCTTTTCCACTAAATCTTATGGCAGTAGCAAGACCAAATCCAGATCCAATACAGTCTAGGTCGCTAAAAGTATGCCCCATTATTATTACGTTAGAGCTAGACTGTATAAGATCTGTTAGTGCGTTAGAAATAATTCTAGTTTTGACCTTTGTTCGTTTTTCAACTCCAGCAGAAACACCACCAAAAAATTCGTAATTATCATTTAATTTTAAAGCAACTTGGTCGCCTCCACGACTTAGAGCCAAATCGATAGCATAGTTTGCATCTATATGACTTTCATTTAAAGATGATGAAGATCCAGAAACACCAACGGATATAGTGATAGGAATATCATTTGTGATTCCTATCTGTCGGATGCTTTCTAGAAAAGAAAATTTGTCTTTTCTCATATTTTGAAGGTCTTTAAATTCTACAATAGCCATGAATTTACTTTGAGAAAGTTTTTTTATATATCCAGAAGTTTTTGCAATAAAATTTTCTAAAATAGACTCAATATTTATTATTATTTGGGATTTTTCACTCTCTTTTATCATCTCTAAAACTTCATCATAATTATCGATAGAGAAGATCATAACACAAGGTTTTGAAAGAGAGCTTTCTAGTTCTATATGTTTAAAATGCGTTATGTCTACTAGATAGAGTATAAAAATATCACTTGTCTTATGTTTTATATTTTGCAATGCCTGTACAGCAAAAATTCTAAAATGATTGTCTTTAAAAACTACATCAGAAAATTTGTTTTTAACAATCTCATCTAGAGGAAGAGAAGTTATATAATCTAATTTTCGAATATAACTTTTATTATTTGTATCAATATTTAAGAAAGAATTGTTAAACCAGATAATATTACGGAGATTATCACATATTATTACAGGAGTAGAGAGTTTTGTGATATTTTGTTCGTCCATAACATCAAGGTTGTCTGCTATAGATTGGGCAATAGTAAATAT
>CAMTHN010000003.1 GCA_947072265.1 uncultured Clostridia bacterium
AAATAATACTGGAGAAGACATATGTTTTCCTAAATATTCATTTATAGAAATAGAACTATCTAGTTTTTCTCCGTTTAAATTAGAAAAGAACTCTTTTGTGAAAGGTTTAAAATTTATATTTGATATACTCTTTGAAAATTGAATAGAAGCAGATTTCATATGGTTAGAATGAAATGCACCGCTTACAGGAAGTTTTATTGCTTTTATTTTATTTTCTTTTAGTAATATACATGTTTTATCTATTGATTCAATATCTCCTGCAAAAACAGTCTGTTCTGGAGAATTTATATTTACGCTTTCAATATATCCGTCGATTGTTTTTATGAGAGTATTTGCCTTTCCCATATCTTTTGATAAAACGGCAACCATTCCGCCTTTTGAATTATCTGCTGCTTGTTGCATAAGATTTGATCTTTTTTTTATAATTTCAAATCCTTCTTTTAAAGTTATACAATTAGATGCATACAGTGCTGCATATTCTCCTAATGAGTGTCCAGCAACTCCGTTAAACATTATATTGTTTATCCTTGCTGCTTCAAAACATAAAATAGATGTTGCAAATATCATAGGTTGAGATACTATTGTTTTTGATAATTCTTCTTTTGTGTAAGATAATGCAGCCTTTTTTAGATCAAATTCTACAATTTCTGAGCCTATTTTGTATATATAATCTAATTTTGGGAAATCTTTTAAAATATCCATCCCCATACCAGGGTATTGAGAGCCTTGACCAGAAAATATAATGATGTTTTTTGACATTTTATTAGCTCCTTTTGGTTTATTCTTATATTAAAATAGATATATGCTTAGATTTTTAAAAGGTTTTTTTATTGACAAAAAAGGGATATACTTATAATATTAAAAATATAAGTATATCTTTTTTTGTTGTATTATTTAATTGTTATAATAACATATGGATATTTTAAAATGCAACTTATAATAAAGGGGGAAATTCATTGTCTAGTATTTTTATAAAAGGAACAGGTGTTTATCTTCCAGAGCTAGTTATATCAAATGATGATTTTTCTAAGATAGTAGAAACGTCCGATGAATGGATAACAACTAGAACAGGAATTAAACAGAGATATCTATCAAAAGGAGAGCCCACCTGGAGTATGAGTTCTAAATCTGGAATGTCTGCTATAAAAAACTCTGGTCTTTCTCCTAGCGATATAGATTTGATTATTCATACTAGTGTTACACCTGATTATTACACCCCCTCTATGTCTTGTGTTGTTCAAGGAAAGATAGGTGCTGTAAATGCAGCATGTATAGATATAAATGTGGCTTGTGCTGGTTTTGTTTATGCATTAGATATGGCAAAACATTATCTTTTAAATCCAGATATTAAAAATATTTTAATTATTTCTACAGAAAATCTTTCTAAAATTGTGGATTATACTGATAGGTCTACATGTGTTTTATTTGGAGATGCATCTGCGAGTTGTGTGGTTAATAAATCTGATAGTTTTTATGGGGGATGTTTCAAAACAGAAGGAGGGGGTGCAAAGCATATTTTTGCTCGAGTTCACCCATCTGGAAACGTTTTTTCTGAGGGAATTGATCCTAGGGATTCTGATGATTTTGGTGCTGGCAATGATAATATTATGTATATGGATGGAAAAGAAGTTTATAAATTTGCAATTAGAGTTATACCTATTGCTATAAAAGACTCATGTGAAAAGGCAGGAATACTACTTGCTGATTTAGATTATATAGTATGCCATCAAGCAAATATTAGAATAATAGAAACAGCTTCATCTAATCTTGGGATTTCTATGGATAAATTTTATATAAATCTTGATAAATATGGAAATACCTCTAGTGCAAGTATTCCTTTGTGTATAGATGAACTTAATAAATCTGGGAGTTTTAAAAAAGGTGATAAGATTTGTGTTGTTGGTTTTGGTGCAGGGCTTACATATGGAGCTGTAGTTTTTGAATGGAAGTAGATAATTATTTGAAATAGGAGGATAAGTTTATGAAAACAAGAATAACAGAGATGCTAGGTGTTAAATATCCAATAATTCAAGGTGGAATGGCATGGGTTGCAGATGCTAAACTTGCTTCTGCTGTTTCTAATGCTGGAGGGGTTGGACTTATTGCAGGAGGTTCTGCTCCTGCGGAAATTATAAGAAAAGAAATTTTAAAAGCAAAAGAGCTTACTGATAAACCTTTTGGATTAAATATAATGCTAATGAGTCCCCATTCTGAAGATCTAGCACAGCTTATATGTGAAGAAAAAGTTAGTGTCGTAACTACTGGGGCTGGAAATCCAGCAAAATATATCCCTATCTGGAAAGAAAAAGGAATAAAGGTTATTCCTGTGGTTCCTTCTGTAGGTTTAGCGAAAAGAATGGAGAGGTCTGGTGCTGATGCTTTAGTTGTAGAAGGGATGGAAGCGGGGGGGCATATAGGTGGGATTACAACTATATGCTTGGTTCCTCAGATTGTTGATGCTGTAAATATTCCTGTAATTGCAGCGGGAGGTATAGCGGACGGAAGAACAGGAATTGCAGCTTTTATGCTTGGTGCAGATGCTATTCAAGCAGGGACTATATTTTTAGTTAGTGATGAGTGTTCTATACATGAAAATTATAAAAATTTAGTTTTAAAGTCTAAGGATACGGATAGTGCTGTTACTGGACTTTATACAGGACATCCTGTTAGATCTATTAGAAATAAATTTACTAAAAACCTTATAATAAAAGAAAAAGAAGGAATAAATCCAGAAGATTTTGAAATTTTGACGGTTGGGTCTTTAAAAAAAGCTGTTATTGATGGAAATATAGATGAGGGAAGTTTTATGGCTGGACAGATAGCAGGGTTGATTAAAAAAACAGATAGCTGTGAAAATATTATTAAAAATCTTTTTTCTGATATAGAAGATGTTTATAAAGGATTTGTAGAGAAGAGAGGTTTTGTTTTTGAATAGAGTTGCCTTAGTTACTGGAGCTTCTAAAGGAATTGGAAAAGCTATTGCTCTTGATTTGGCAAAAAAAGGGTATAATGTTGCTGTAAACTGCCATTCTAATCCTCTTCTTGGAGAAGATGTTGTTAACGAGTGTCGTTTATTAGGAGTAG
Source organism: uncultured Clostridia bacterium (assembly GCA_947072265.1). Taxonomy (GTDB): domain Bacteria; phylum Bacillota; class Clostridia; order Oscillospirales; family Ruminococcaceae; genus CAMTHN01. Next base: position 3,085 of record CAMTHN010000003.1, read on the forward strand.
AGTCGGATTGTTTTGTATTTGATGTTTCTGATTTTCAAAAATGCAATGAGATGGTTGATTTAGTCAAGAAAAGATTTGGAAGCATAGATATTTTGGTTAATAACGCAGGGATAACAAAAGATGGACTTTTGGCTAGGATGTCAGAAGACTCTTTTGATATTGTAACAAAGGTTAATTATAAAAGTGTGTTTAATATGATTAGGCATGTAAGTGGAATTATGATTAAACAACGAAAAGGTAGAATAATTAATATAACATCGGTTTCAGGCTTATATGGAAATGCGGGACAGTTTAACTATTCGGCATCTAAATCAGGCTTAGTAGGAATGACTTTATCGGCGGCAAAAGAACTTGGTAAAAGAGGAATTACTGTAAATGCTGTTGCCCCTGGATTTATAGAAACAGATATGACTAATGGACTTTCTGACGATGTTAAACAAAAGGCGATGGAACTTATAGCTATGGGAAGATTTGGAAAGCCAGCAGAAGTCGCTTCGGTTGTATCTTTTTTGGCATCGGAAGAGGCGTCATATATAACAGGGCAGATAATTACTGTTGATGGATGTATGTCTATGTAATCTTTCATATAAGAATAAAAGGGGTTGTTGAGGATGAAAAGAGTTGTTGTGACTGGTATTGGCGCAATCACACCTATTGGGAATGATATAGAAACTATATTTAAAAATATTAAATCTGGAAATCATGGAATATCTAAAATAGATTTTTTTGATACTTCAGATTTTGATGTTCATGTTGCAGCTAGTGTCAAAAATTTTGAAATCACAGATTATATAGAAAAAAAAGAAGTTAGACGGACAGATAGATTTTGCCAATATGCTGTTGCTGCAGCTATTGATGCATTAAAAGATACAGGAACAGATTTTAAAGGAATTGATCCGTATAGAGCTGGTGTTATAGTTGGGAGTGGGATAGGTGGGATGCAGACTATAGAAAAAGAGCATACCTCCTATTTTGCAAAAGGAGAAAGTAGAGTTTCTGTTTTTCTTATTCCTATGATGATCACTAATATAGCATCTGGTGTAATAGGTATTAAGACGGGGTTTAAAGGTATAAATTATGCCCCTGTTAGTGCTTGTTCAAGCTCTGCACATGCTATAGGAGAAGCTTTTAGAAATATTAAACATGGATATTTAGATATGTGTATTACGGGGGGAGCAGAAGCCGCTTTATCTAAATTTGCTATGGCAGGTTTTAATAATATGAAAGCCTTGTCCAATTCTGAAGATCCAGACAGAGCTTCTATTCCTTTTGATTTAGAAAGAAATGGATTTGTTATGGGGGAAGGTGGGGCTATTTTAATTTTAGAAGAATTGGAACATGCAAAATCAAGAGGTGCAAAAATATATTGTGAGATAATTGGATATGGAGCAACTGGTGATGCCCATCATATAACAAGTCCTGATTCTTCTGGAGAGGGTGCAGCTAAATCTATGACACTTGCTATGGAAGAGGGAAATGTTCCTATAGATGAGGATATATATATAAACGCTCATGGAACTTCTACTCCTTTAAATGATAAAATAGAAACATTGGCGATAAAAAAGGCGCTGGGATTAGATAGAAGCAAGAGGACTTTGATTAGCTCTACAAAATCTATCACAGGACATCTTTTAGGAGCAGCTGCAGGAATAGAAGCGATTATTACAGCTCTTGCTTTAAAAGAGGGATTTATACCCGGTACGGTTGGTTTTAAAGTTAGTGATTCTGATTGCGATTTAAATTATCTAACAGATGGTGGAATTTATAAAGATATAAAATATGCAATATCTAATTCATTAGGATTTGGTGGACATAATGTTACAATATGTTTAAAAAAATATTAGTAGTACAAATTTATATATAAATATTTTAGGAGGATATCTGTAGATGATATATATGGATATAGTTGATAAACTTATAAATATTATGGATGATAAGAAATTAAATCGCATATATTTTAAAGATGCTGGATTTGAATTTGAGGCAGAAAAAACAAATGAAACTACTTATTTTTCTAAAAATGAGGATATAATAAATGAAGATACAAATCCTTTGATTAATAATTTATCTATTAAGTCAAAGGTTTCTAAAGAAGATGTTTTAGGATCTATTATAAAATCTCCTATAGTAGGAACTTTTTATATTTCCGCTGGAGAAGGTAAAAAACCTTTTATAGAGGTTGGAACTAGTGTAAAAATTGGACAAACTTTATGTATAATAGAATCTATGAAAATAATGAATGAAATTCAAAGTCAATTTGATGGAATAGTTGAAAAGATATTTATAGAAAATGGTGAGTCTATAGAATATGGACAGCCTATTGTAAGTATAAAATAATATTATTGGAGATTTAATATGGATATTTTGCTAAATAAAGAGCAGATAAAAGAAATTATTCCTCATAGAGACCCATTTCTTTTAATAGATGATGTTATAGAGCTTATACCAGGTAAAAGAGTTGTCGCTAGAAAAAAACTTTCTTTAGATGAAGAGTGGTTTAAAGGACATTTTCCATCTTTTCCAGTTCAACCAGGTGTTTTAATTGTTGAAATGTTAGCACAAGCTGGTGCTGTCTGTGCCCTCTCTTTAGAAGAAAATAAAGGAAAACTTGCTTTTTTTGCGGGGATAGATAAAACTAGATTTCGTCGAAAAGTTTTGCCAGGAGAGACATTGACACTTGTTGTAGAGATGATTAAAAAGAAAGGTCCTATAGGAGTTGGAAAAGCTATTGCTTATGTTGGTGATGAAAGGGCAGTTACGTCAGAATTAACTTTTGCAATCGGAGAATAGTTTTTTCAATAATGGAGGATTATTATGTTTGAAAAGATTTTAATAGCTAATAGAGGAGAGATAGCTGTAAGGATTATTAGAGCTTGTAGAGAGCTTGGAATAAGAACAGTTGCTGTTTTTTCTGATGTTGATAAAAATTCTTTACATGTAAAACTAGCGGATGAGTCTGTTTGTATTGGACCTGCAAATAGCATACATAGTTATCTAAATATAAAATCTATACTTGCTGCATGTGAGGTAACCGATTCTGATGCTGTTCATCCTGGATTTGGATTTCTTTCTGAAAATGCAGATTTTGCTAATAAATGTAAGATGTGTGGAGTTGAATTCATAGGACCTTCATCAAACTCTATAAGTCTAATGGGGGACAAGATTTCTGCAAAAGAAACTATGAAAAAAGCAGGTGTCCCTGTTATTCCAGGATCTGAAGGAATTATTTACACATTATCTGAAGCAGAAAAAATAGCGGAAAAAATAGGATATCCAGTAATGATAAAAGCAACTTTTGGAGGAGGGGGAAAAGGTATTCGCCTTGTCCAAGGTAGAGCAGATTTAGAATCAAATTTAGATAGTGCAAGAAATGAAGCTAAGGCGTGTTTTGGAAATGCGGGAGTTTATATAGAAAAATTTATAGAAAATCCAAGGCATATAGAGTTCCAAATTATAGCTGATAAGCACGGAAATTTTGTTCATCTTGGAGAACGCGATTGTTCTTTACAGCGGAGAAACCAAAAAGTTATAGAAGAATCTCCAAGTGTTGGAATATCAGAAGAGCTTAGAAAAAAAATGGGAGATATTTCTATCCAAGCGGCTAAATTTTGTGGATATTATAGTGTTGGAACTATTGAATATCTTGTAGATAAGAATAATAATTTTTATTTTATGGAGATGAACACAAGGATACAGGTTGAACATCCTGTGACAGAATTTGTTACAGGTGTTGATATAATAAAGGAACAAATTAATATTTCTTATGGAAAAAAACTTTCAATAGTACAAGAAAATATCCAAATTAAAGGACATTCCATAGAGTGTCGAATAAATGCGGAAAATCCGTACCTAGGATTTCGTCCATCTCCTGGAAAAATTCTAGGTATTCATATGCCGGGTGGTCCAGGAATAAGAATAGATAGTAGTATTTATGCTGGATATACTATTACGCCATATTATGATAGTATGATTGCAAAACTGATTGTATATGGAAAAAATAGAGAAGAAGCTATATTAAAAATGAAATCTGCCTTAGCAGAATTTTTAGTAGATGGAGTTGACACAAATATTGATTTTCATCTTAGAATCTTGAAGGATAAAGATTTTATAAAAGGAAATTATGATATTGGATACATAGATAGAAAAGATTTTTATAGTGATTGTTAGGAGGTTTTCATTTTGCTTGATGATTTTTTTAATTCCATAAAATCACGCATAGATTATGATAATAAATCTAAGCCTGTTAAGGGGAAAAAGAATAGAAAAATGGCTATACCGCCAGACTTGTTATTTAAATGTCCCCGTTGTCAAGAATTGACATTTATGGATGAGTTTGAAAAAAACCAAAAAGTTTGTATAGAATGCAACTATCACTCTAGACTTAGTTCTAAAGAGCGGATAAATATGATAATAGATGAAGGAACATTTATTGAATATGATGAATATCTTTCTAGTAAAAATCCGCTTAATTTTCCAGATTATGACAAAAAAATAGAACAAGCTAAACTTACTTCTAGCGAGAATGATGCAGTTAAAACGGGTGAAGGAGAGATATTTTCAAAGTTATCTGTAATTATTATAATGGAATCTAATTTTATGATGGGTTCTATGGGTTCTGTTGTTGGAGAAAAAATATCAAGAGCTTTTGAAAATGCTATAGAAAAAAAGCTTTCTGTTGTTCTTTTTTCTGCAAGCGGGGGTGCAAGGATGCAAGAGGGTATAATATCTCTTATGCAGATGGCTAAAACGTCTGCAGCGGTGTCTAAACATAATGATGCAGGACTTTTGTATATATCTGTTATGACCGATCCAACAACAGGTGGAGTTACCGCTTCTTTTGCATCTTTAGGAGATATAATAATAGCAGAACCAAAAATTTTAATAGGATTTGCAGGAAGAAGAGTTATAGAAGGAACCATAAAACAAAAGCTTCCTGATGATTTTCAAACAGCAGAGTTTATGCTAGAACATGGGTTTGTAGATATGATTGTAGATAGGGTAAATATGAAAAATACTCTCTACAATATATTAGATTTACATGATTTTTCTGAAGATACAGATGAAGGGAAACTTAATAATGAATGATTTATCTTCTTGGGCTAAGATTAATATTATAAGAGAGAAAGATAGACCAACTATTAAAGATTATATCCATTTAATGTTCGATATGTATTATGAGTTTCATGGCGATAGATATTTTGGAGATGACCTGGCTATAACAGGTGGTATAGCCAAGCTAGATGGAATGCCAGTGACTATTATTTCTAATGTTAAAGGTAAAAATATAGAAGAAAATAAACAAAGTAATTTTGGTATGGCACATCCAGAAGGCTATAGAAAAGCGTTAAGATTAGCAAAACAAGCAGAAAAGTTTAAACGACCTATTATATGTTTCATAGACACTCCTGGAGCATTTTGTGGAGTTGAAGCAGAACAGAGAGGTCAAGGAGAAGCTATAGCTAGAAATATTATGAGCTTTTTTAATTTAAAAACACCTATTATTTCTGTAGTTTTAGGAGAGGGAGGAAGCGGTGGCGCTTTAGCCCTTGGTGTTTGTGATAGATTGGCTATGCTAGAAAATACTGTTTATTCGGTTATATCTCCTCGTGGTTGTGCAACTATATTATGGAAAGATCCTTCGAAAGAAAAGAAAGCAGCGGATATTATGAAGATAACAGCCGAAGATCTAATTTCTTTTAAGATAGCGGATAATATAATAAAAGAATCTTTCGGAGGTGCTCATAAAGATCCTGAAAAAACAGCGTGTAATTTAAAAGAATACTTAAATAAAACTATTTCAGAATTATTGGAAAAAGATATTGAAACTTTATTAATTAACAGATATAATAAATTCAGAAAAATAGGCGAATTTTTTGAAGATAAATCTAGTTTATAATAGTTATACAGCTATTTATATAAAAATAAAAAGTTGGAGGATATTATGGTTTTAGAAAAAGTTAAAGTTATTTTATGTGATCAGTTGGATGTAGAAGAAGGGATAATAACATTAGAATCTTCTATAATTGATGATTTAGGGGCCGACTCTTTGGATGTTGTAGATCTTGTTATGTCTATAGAAGAAGAATTTGATTTAGAGGTTCCTGATGATAAAGTTGAGGATATGAAAACCGTGGGAGATATAGTTAAACATATTGAATTAAATAAATAATAAATTAGTTCACCAATATTATGGTGAACTAATTTATTATGATATAGGGGGTTAATATTATGGGAGATAAAAAACAAAAATTTGTACAAGAGATAACATCTATGGAAGAAGACTTTGCAAAATGGTATACGGATGTTGTAAAAAAAGCAGAACTTACAGATTATTCCAGCGTTAAAGGTTGTATGATTATACGTCCTTATGGATATGCAATATGGGAAAATATACAAAAAGATCTTGATAGAAGATTTAAAGAAACAGGACATGAAAATGTCTATATGCCTATGTTTATTCCAGAGAGTTTATTAGAAAAAGAAAAAAACCATGTAGAAGGGTTTGCTCCCGAAGTTGCTTGGGTTACCCATGGTGGAGATGAAAAACTATTTGAAAGATTATGCGTTAGACCAACATCAGAAGTTTTATTTTGTGAACATTATAAAAGTATAATTCAATCATACAGAGATCTTCCGAAATTATACAATCAATGGTGTAGCGTTGTTAGATGGGAAAAAACTACAAGACCTTTTCTTAGATCAGTAGAATTTTTATGGCAAGAAGGTCATACAATGCATGAAACTAAAGAAGAAGCTCTTAATGAAACTAATAGGATGTTAGATATTTATTCAGATTTTTGTAAAGAAGTTTTAGCTATTCCTGTTTTAAAAGGGGAAAAAACAGTTAAAGAAAAATTTGCAGGAGCAGAAAAAACCTATACAATAGAAGCTATGATGCATAATGGAGTTTCTTTACAAAGTGGAACTAGCCATTATTTTGGGGATGGATTTTCTAAAGCGTTTGATATAAAATTTTCTAAAAAAGATAATAGTCTTGGATATCCTCATCAAACTTCGTGGGGAATTTCCACACGACTTATAGGTGCAATTATTATGAGTCATGGTGATGACAATGGTTTAATACTTCCTCCAATGGTTGCCCCAATTCAAGTAGGAATTGTTCCTATTATGATGAAAAAAGATATTGTTGTTAATACTTGTAAAGATATAGAAAAAATACTTTCTAATATATGTAGGGTTAAATTAGATATTACTGATAATAGTCCTGGTTGGAAGTTTAGCCAATATGAGATGCAAGGAGTTCCTGTTAGATTGGAGATAGGTCCGAAAGATATAGAAAAAAATCAATGTGTGTTGGTTAGAAGAGATACTAGAGAAAAAATGTTTGTAGATTTAGATGATATAGAATCTAAAATTTTAGAATTGTTAAAAGATATACAACGATCTTTATATAATAAAGCTAATAAAAACTTAGAAGATAGAACTTACGCAGTTGATAGCTGGGAAAAATTTTCAAATATAGTAGAAAATAATATTGGTTTTATAAAATCCATGTGGTGTGGAGATATCGATTGTGAGGATAAGGTGAAAAATGAATTAGGATTATCTTCTAGATGTATTCCTTTTGAACAAGAAAAGATATCAGATGTTTGTATTTGTTGTGGAAAACAGAGTAAGCATATGGTTGTTTGGGGAAAATCATATTAATTATATTATATATAATATAATTAATAAAATTACTTGCAATTATATATAATATCGTGTATTATTATATATGAGTGATTGCGTTCATGATATGCGTTGAAGCGAGAGGTTGCCATATTTTTTATGGGTTTTTTCGTGGAGTATGTCCGATTTTAAACCGGGCGACAAATAATTCTGAATGAATATATATAATTGTAAAATTGAAAGTCTTTTTAGGCTTTTTATATATCGTGTATTTGTTGTTAAAAAACCCGGAAGAACTATATAGTTTTTTCAGGTTTTTTATTTGTAAAAACTACAAACACACGGGTGGTGTTTAGGATTATACTGTCTTGCCGCTTAGTAAATTCAAAGAGGAGGCGACGAGAAATGGCAATTAAGGAAAAAATCAGAGTTAAACTTAAAGGGTATGACCATACCCTAGTTGATTTAGCAGCTTCTAAGATTGTTGATCAAGCTAAAAAAACAGGAGCGATGGTTGCTGGACCAATACCACTTCCGACAAAAAAAGAAATTATAACAATTCTTCGTGCTGTTCATAAATATAAAGACAGCAGAGAACAGTTTGAAATGAGAACTCATAAAAGACTGATAGATATTATTAAACCTTCCGCAAAGACTGTGGAATCTTTACAAAATCTTGACCTTCCTGCCGGCGTTGATATTGAAATTAAACTTTAATTATCTTTGCTGCAGGGTCATGTTGAGAAAACTCAACCAATAACCTTAGGAGGTAGGAAAAATGAAAAAAGCAATTATTGGAAGAAAAGTTGGTATGACTCAATTTTTCGATGAAGCAGGAAAACTTGTACCTGTAACAGTTATACAAGCTGGACCATGTGTTGTTGTTCAAAAAAAGACAGAAGAAACAGATGGTTATAGAGCTGTGCAAATAGGGTTTGGCGATATAAAACCACAAAGAGTTAACAAGCCAAGAAAAGGACATTTTCAAAAAGCAGATGTTGCATTTAAACGACATCTAAGAGAATTTAAATATGATGATTTTGACAATATGAATATTGGAGATTTGATTAAAGTTGATTCTTTTGAAAATGGAGATTATGTAGATGTAACTGGAATAAGCAAGGGTAAAGGATTTGCTGGAACTATTAAAAGGTTCAACAATTCTAAATTAAAAGAAACTCATGGTACAGGACCTGTTCATAGACATGCTGGTTCTATGGGTGCTTGTTCGGATCCTTCTAGAATATTTAAGGGCAAAAAAATGCCTGGACATATGGGAGCTGAGAGAGTTACTATTCAAAATCTACAAATTGCAAAAATTGATATTGAAAATAACCTTATAGCTATAAGAGGAGCTATACCAGGGCCTAGAAAAGGTATAGTTACTGTACAAAGTAGCGTTAAGAAGGTTTAAAGGAAGGAGGAGTAATAATGCCTAATTTATCTGTTTATGATATGGCAGGAAAAGAAGTTTCTAAAATTGATGTTTCAGAAGAAATTTTTGGAATAACTCCTAACCCTGTGGTTATGCATAAGGTTGTTGTAAATTATCTTGCTAATCAACGACAAGGAACTCAATCAACTCTAACAAGAACGGAAGTTAGAGGGGGCGGAAGAAAACCTTGGAAACAAAAAGGAACAGGAAACGCAAGACAAGGATCTATAAGATCTCCACAATGGAGACATGGGGGAGTTGCTTTAGGACCAAAACCTAGAAGCTATAGATTCTCTTTAAATAAAAAGCTAAAAAGACTTGGTTTAAAATCTGCACTATCTTCTAAAATTTTAGAAAACAATATAATTGTTGTTGATAAAATATATTTAGAAAGCTATAAAACAAAAGATATGATAAAAATGATTGGAAACCTTAATACAGGAAAAAAATCTCTTATTGTTTTATCAGAAGTTGATAGCAAAATTATAAAAAGTGCAAATAATATTCCAGGTGTAAAAACAACACTTGTTAATACTTTAAACGTATATGATATTTTAAATCATGACAGTTTTATTGTTGTAAAAGATGCTGTTTCTAAAATTGAGGAGGTGTATGCATAATGGTTAAAACATCTCAAGATATAATTATAAAGCCTATTATCACAGAGAGAAGTATGGCTGCTTTACATCAGAGAAAATACACTTTCAAAGTTGCGAAAAACACAAATAAGATTGAAATTGCACATGCAGTTGAAAGATTATTTGAAGTTAATGTAGAAAAAGTTACAACTATGAATTGTAAAGGTAGAGCAAAACGTGTTGGAAAACACGCAGGGTATAAACCTGACTGGAAAAAAGCTATTGTTAAACTTAAAGAAAGTTCTAAAACTATAGAGTTTTTTGAAAGCATGATATAAATTTTAGCTTTTTCCTTAAAGGTAATGTATGGCAACATTTGTTGTCGCTAAACCAAAAAGGAGAATAGATAGATGTCGATTAAAAGTTTTAAACCAACCACTCCTTCTAGACGTCATATGACTGTTGTTGATTATTCTAATCTGTCAAAAGTTGCACCAGAGAAAAGCCTATTGGCTCCTTTGAAAAAACATTCTGGTCGTAATAGCTATGGAAGAATCACAGTTCGTCATAGAGGCGGAGGAAATAGAAGAAAATATCGTATTATTGATTTTAAAAGAAATAAACTAGATATGAATGCAACTGTTATGACATTAGAGTATGATCCAAACAGATCAGCGCATATATCTTTGCTTAAATATGAAGATGGCGAAAAAAGATATATAGTTGCTCCTAATGGTCTTAAAGTTGGAGATATAGTTCGATCTGGTCCAGATGCAGATATAAAACCAGGTAATGCACTTAAACTTCTTAATATACCAGTTGGTACAATTATTCATAATATAGAATTGTACCCTGGAAAAGGCGCACAATTTGTACGTTCTGCAGGAAATATGGCACAGTTAATGGCGAAAGAGGGCGATCACGCTCTAATTAGATTACCTTCAGGAGAGCTTAGAAAAGTTCCTGTTATATGTATGGCAACGATTGGTCAAGTTGGAAATCTTAAACATGAAAATGTAACTATTGGTAAAGCTGGAAGAAAACGTCATATGGGATGGAGACCAACTGTTAGGGGATCTGTAATGAACCCTTGTGATCATCCACATGGAGGAGGAGAAGGAAAATCTCCTATCGGAAGAGCGGGACCTGTTACACCATGGGGTAAACCAACACTTGGGTATAAAACTAGAAAAAATCATTGTCACTCTGATAAGTTTATTGTAAAGCGTAGAAATTCTAAATAGGTGCTGAAAGGAGGCAGATGATTTATGGGAAGAAGTATTAAAAAAGGGCCTTATGTACAACCAGTTCTCCTAAAAAGAGTTATACAGATGAACGAAGCAGGAGAAACAAAGGTTCTTAAAACATGGAGCCGATCTTCAACAATTTTTCCTGAATTTGTAGGACACACGTTTGCTGTTCATGATGGAAGAAAACATGTTCCAGTTTATGTAACAGAAGATATGGTAGGGCATAAGTTAGGGGAATTTGCTCTAACTAGGACTTATAGAGGTCATGCTGGTTCTAAAACAACAAATAATGGTAAGAAATAAGAGGTCAAAGGAGGATATTGAATGGAAGCAAAAGCTTATCTAAAGTATGTTCGTATATCGCCTAGAAAAGTTAAAATTGTTCTTGATTTAATTAGAAATCAACCAATAGAAAAGGCGTTTGCTATATTAAAGCATACTTCCAAATCAGCATGTGAACACTTAATAAAATTATTGCACTCTGCGGTAGCAAATGCAGAGCATAATAATCATTTAGATAAAACAAAATTATACATTTCTGAATGTTTTGTGTGTCCAGGGCCAACTTTAAAAAGAATTAGACCAAGAGCACAAGGACGTGCTTTTCAAATTTTAAAAAGAACGTCACATATAACATTAGTGGTTAAAGAAAAAGAATAGCTGAAAGGAGAGGTGAAATATGGGTCAAAAGGTGAATGCACATGGTTTTAGGGTCGGTGTAATAAAAAACTGGGATTCTAGATGGTTTGCAGATAAAAAAACTTTCGGTGATACACTTGTAGAAGATTATAATATTAGAAAGTTTCTAAAGAAAAGTTTATATTCTGCTGGTATACCAAGAATAGAAATTGAAAGAGACTCTGTAAAAATCAGAATTCATATTCATTGCTCAAAACCTGGTATAGTTATCGGAAAAGGTGGATCTGAAATTGAAAAATTAAGATTAAAACTTTCTAAGATGACAAATAAGCCAGTTGTTGTAAACATTATAGAAGTTAAACAGCCAGATCTTAACGCACAATTAGTTTCTGAAAATATTGCAGCACAGCTTGAAAGAAGAATTTCTTTTAGAAGAGCTATGAAACAATCAATAGGAAGAACAATGAAGCTTGGTGCAAAGGGCATTAAAACTAGAGTTTCTGGTAGATTAGGTGGAGCAGAAATTGCTCGAGATGAAAGCTATCATGAAGGAACTATACCACTACAAACTATAAGAGCTGATATAGATTATGGATTTGCAGAAGCTAATACAACATATGGAAAATTAGGCGTAAAAACATGGATCTATAAAGGTGAAATTTTAAAAAGCCAATTTAAAAAAGACAAAGAAGAAAATCATACACAACAACAAGACAGAAGAAGAACACCTCGTAGAGAAGGGGGTAACAGATAATGTTATTACCTAAAAGAGTTAAATATCGTAAAGTTCATAGAGGTAGATTAAAAGGAAAAGCGACAAGAGGAGCAAAAATCACTTATGGAGAATATGGTATTCAAGCAATGGAGCCAGCTTGGATTACATCAAATCAAATAGAAGCTGCTCGTATTGCTATGACACGTTATATAAAACGTGGTGGTCAAGTTTGGATAAAAATTTTTCCAGATAAACCTATTACAGAAAAACCTGCAGAAACTAGAATGGGATCTGGAAAAGGATCACCGGAATATTGGGTAGCTGTTGTTAAGCCGAATAGAATAATGTTTGAAATTGCAGGAGTTACTGAAGAGATTGCAAGAGAAGCAGTAAGACTTGCTGTCCATAAATTGCCAATTAAATGCAAATTTGTCAGCAAAGAAGATCAATTGAAATAATATAAAATTAAATAAGAGCAAGATAAAAAAGAACAGGGTGGTGAGGGTTAATGAAAGCTTTTGAGGTTAGAGAATTGTCTTCAAATGAATTGATGGAAAAGTTGGGAGATCTCAAAGCAGAACTTTTCAACCTTCGTTTTCAACTAGCTGTTAATCAACTTGAAAACACTAATAGACTTAGTGATGTAAAGAAAGATATAGCAAGAGTAAAAACGATTATAAGAGAAAAACAAAGCAAAGAAAATTTACAATAAGTTGTAAAGGAGGATTTCGTATATGGACGCTAGAAAACTTAGAAAAACTAGAACAGGAAAAGTTATTAGCGATAAAATGGATAAAACAATAGTTGTTTCTATTCAAAGAAGTGTTAAGCATCCACTTTACAAAAAAATACTTAAAAGAACTGAAAAGTTGAAAGTGCATGATGAAAACAACATTTGTGGTGTTGGAGACCGTGTAGAAATAATGGAAACTCGTCCTCTTTCTAAGGGTAAAAGATGGAGATTGATTCAAATAGTAGAAAAAGCTAAGTAATCATTAGAAGAGTCGAGAGGAGGAACAAGCCATGATACAAATGCAAACCTATTTAAAAGTTGCGGATAATAGCGGAGCTAAAGAGATAATGTGTATTAGAGTTTTAGGCGGAACAAGAAAAAGATATGCAAAAATCGGAGATGTTATAGTGGCATCTGTTAAAAAAGCAACACCAGGTGGAGCAGTTAAAAAAGGTGATGTGATAAAAGCTGTAGTTGTTCGTACTGTAAAAGGTCTTGGAAGAGATGACGGAACATATATAAGATTTGATGAAAATGCAGCTGTTATAATAAAAGATGATAAAAACCCAAGGGGTACACGTATATTCGGACCTGTTGCAAGAGAGTTACGCGAAAAATCTTATACTAAGATTTTATCTCTTGCGCCAGAAGTTCTTTGATTGGAGGTGCAATTTAAATGAATAAGAAGTTGCACGTAAAAACTGGTGATACTGTAAAGATCATCAGCGGGAAAGACAAGGGTAAACAAGGGAAAATTTTACAAGTTAGTATAAAAGAGAGCAAAGTTATTGTAGAAAACGCAAATTTTGTAACTAAACATGTTAAACCTAAGAAAATGGGAGAACAAGGTGGAATAGTTAAAGCAGAAGCGGCTCTATATGCTTGTAAAGTTATGCTTGTTTGTCCAAAATGTAAAAAAGCAACAAGACTTGGTCATAAAATAGATAAAAATGGAAGCAAAACAAGAATATGCAAACATAAAGGTTGCGAAGAAACTTTCTAAGTAAGGAGGAAAAAACATGGCAAGGTTAAAAGAAAAGTATAAAGCAGATATTATGCCATCTATGATGAAAAAATTTGGATATAAAAGTGTCATGCAAATTCCAAAGCTTGAGAAAGTTGTAATTAATGTTGGATGTGGAGAAGCGAGAGACAACACAAAGGTTATTGACGCTATCATATCTGATTTAGGTATTATAACTGGACAAAAAGCAATTACATGTAATGCTAAAAAATCTGTTGCTAATTTTAAATTAAGAGAAGGCATGAGAATAGGTGTAAAGGTTACACTTCGTTCTAAAAACATGTATGAGTTTGTAGATAGGCTTTTTAATGTAGCTTTACCTAGAGTTAGAGATTTTCGAGGAATAAATGGAAATTCTTTTGACGGAAGAGGAAATTACAATATGGGAATAAAAGAACAACTAATATTCCCAGAAATAGAATATGATAAAATAGATGCAATTCGCGGAATGGACATAGCATTTATAACAACAGCTAATACTGACGAAGAGGCACAAGAGTTATTAACTCTACTTGGTGCACCTTTTAATAAATAGGGGGGAATTTTAAAATGGCTAAAAAGTCTATGATAGCAAAACAAAAAAGGACGCCTAAGTTTTCCACCCGTGCATATAATAGATGCAAAATATGCGGAAGACCACATGCATATTTAAGAAAATTTGGTGTATGTCGTATTTGCTTTAGAGAATTGGCTTATAAGGGTCAAATTCCGGGCGTTAGGAAAGCTAGTTGGTAATAAGCACAAGCAAAGGAGGTTGACTGTATGCAAATCACCGATAAAGTAGCGGATTTGTTAACAAGGATTAGAAATGCAAATGCAGCAAAGCATGAAACTGTGGATATCCCAGCATCTAAGCTTAAAAAAGCGATTTTGCAAATCCTTGTTGATGAGGGTTATATAAAAAGTTTTCAAATGATAGAAGATAACAAACAAGGTATACTTAAAGCAACTTTAAAATATGGAACAAATAAATCAAAAGTTATAAATGGTTTAAGAAGGGTTTCAAAACCTGGTTTACGTATTTATACAACTTGCGAAAAAATGCCAAAAGTTTTAAGAAATTTAGGTATAGCAGTTGTGTCCACATCTAAAGGAATAATGACAAATAAAAGAGCTAGAAGAGAAAATCTTGGTGGTGAAGTTCTAGCGTTTATTTGGTAAATAAGGGGGAAAACGTCGTATGTCACGTATTGGAAGAATGCCAATCGATGTTCCCTCTGGCGTAACAGTTAAACTTGTTGGTAGAGATCTTACTGTTACAGGACCAAAGGGAACTCTTGAAAGAGAAATAGTAAAAGATATTAAAGTTGAAATTGAGGGAACAGTAATAACTGTTACTCGACCTAGCGATAAGAAAAATCATAGATCTTTACATGGTCTTACAAGAACTCTTATAGCAAATATGGTAGAGGGAGTTTTAAAAGGATTTACAAAAGAACTTGAAATACAAGGTGTTGGATATCGTGCTGCAAAACAAGGAAAAGACTTGATATTGACAGTTGGATATTCTCATCTAGTGTCTATGCCCGAAATCGAGGGAATAAGCATAGAAGTTCCAGCTCCTAATAAAATTATAATATCTGGACCAGATAAACAAAAAGTTGGACAATTTGCAGCTGAAGTTAGAGAAAAAAGACCACCGGAACCTTATAAAGGTAAAGGGATTAGGTATTTAGGCGAAGTTGTTAAACGTAAAGAAGGAAAAGCTGGTAAGGGCGGTAAGAAGTAGTAAAGGGGTGAAATAATATGGTGAAACAACTTAATAAAAATAAATCTCGTTTGAAAAGACACCGTAGAGTTCGCGGAAAAATTTCTGGAACAGCAGAAAGACCTCGTCTTAATGTATTTCGTTCTAGTAAACATATATACGCACAACTTATTGACGATGTAAATGGAATCACACTTGTATCTGCTTCTACAGTCGAAAAAGAATTTACTGAAAATGGTGGAAACAAAGAATCAGCAAGACTTATAGGAAAAACTATAGCAAAAAGAGCTATAGAAAAAAACTATAAAGAAGTTGTTTTTGACCGTGGAGGTTATGTGTATCATGGACGCATCTCGGAGCTTGCAGAAGGCGCTAGAGAATGTGGACTTAAGTTCTAAATAGGGAGGTGTACTTTTGGCTATAATAGATAGTTCAACACTGGATTTAAAAGAAAAAGTAGTTTCTATAAATCGTGTTTCTAAAACTGTAAAAGGTGGACGTATATTTAAATTTGCAGCACTAGTTGTTGTAGGTGACGGAAATGGAACAGTTGGGTTTGGAATTGGAAAATCAGGAGAGGTTCCAGATGCCATTAGAAAAGGAATAGAAGATGCTAAAAAGAATTTAGTTAAAATTTCAACTAAAGCTACAACTATTCCACATGAAATAGTTGGAAAATTTGGAGCAGGAAGAGTTTTAATGAAACCCGCTCCAGAAGGAACAGGGGTTATCGCTGGAGGACCTGTTCGTGCTGTAATAGAAGTTTCAGGAATTAAGGATATTAGAACAAAAGCATTACGTTCTAACAATCCTTGTAATGTAATAAGAGCAACTATACAGGGTTTATCTTCTTTAAGAAGTTTAGAGCAAGTTGCTGCAATTAGAGGAAAATCTATAAAAGAAATTTTGAATTAAAGGGGGCGTGAATAATGGCAACCTTAAAAATTAAGCTTATAAAAAGTTTGATTGGATCTAAAAAAAATCAAATTCTAACAGCGAAATCATTAGGTTTAAAAACAATTGGAGATGTAGTTGAACAACCAGAGAACGAAGCTACAAAAGGAAAAGTATTTAAAATTTCACACCTCATAGAGGTAATAAGCAAGTAAGGAGGTGCGACTTTAATGAAGTTACATGAATTATATCCTGCTCAAGGGTCTACAAAAAAGGTTAAGAGAATAGGTAGAGGGGCTGGTTCTGGAACAGGTAAAACTTCTGGAAAAGGGCATAAAGGACAAAATGCTCGTTCTGGAGGTGGAGTTCGTCCAGGTTTTGAAGGCGGACAAATGCCGTTACACAGAAGAGTTCCTAAAAGAGGTTTCGTAAATATATTTGCTAAACATTTTGCTACAATAAATTTAGCGGATTTACAAAATAAGTTTCATGAAGGCGATATAGTTGACGAACATGCAATTATCAGTTCAGGTTTGATAAAAAAAAGATTAGACGGAATAAAAGTTTTAGGAAATGGAGAAGTTTCCAAAAAACTGACGGTAAAAGTTACGTCTTTCTCAAAGTCAGCTAAAGACAAAATAGAACAGGTTGGTGGAAAGGCAGAGGTGATCTAGATTGATTGCTACTTTCAAAAATGCATTTAAAGTTAAAGATTTGAGAGTCAAAATCTTCTTTACAATTCTTATCATTATAATATTTAGAATTGGATCTGCGATACCGGTCCCGTTTTTAGATACATCTGTTTTACAAGGTATGACTGGTGGAGCTGATGCAACATTTTTTGACTATTTAAATGTATTGACAGGTGGAGGTTTTGCTAGTGCAACACTATTCGCTATGTCAATCACCCCATATATTAACGCTTCAATTATAATTCAGTTGTTAACCGTTGCTATTCCTGCCCTTGAAAGATTAAGTAAAGAGGGTATGGAAGGTAGAAAAAAACTAAATAAAATAACAAAATATTTTACTGTTATTCTTGGGTTTATACAAGCTGTAGCATATTTCTTGCTTTTAAAAAGCCAAGGTGCGGTTATATCAGATTATACTAGTGGTTTTGTTGGTATATGGACAGCTTTAGTAATAATTATTACCTTTACAGCAGGAACGGCTTTGGTTATGTGGTTAGGTGAAGAAATAAATGCTAAAGGAATAGGAAATGGAATATCTATTATTCTTTTTGCGGGGATAATTTCTAGGGCTCCACAGGCTGTAACGCTTCTTTATAATTATTTAAAAACAGGGGAAACTAAATATTATTTTTTAGTTCCAATCGTAGTGGTTATTTTCTTACTGATGATTATGTTCATAGTTATTATGACAAATGCTGAAAGAAAAATCCCTGTTCAATATGCAAAACGAGTTGTTGGTAGAAAGATGTATGGTGGACAATCTAGTCATATTCCAGTTAAAGTTAATATGAGTGGAGTTATGCCGATTATATTCGCAAGTTCATTGATATCTATTCCAACTACTATTGCTGCATTTTTTCCACCTACAGAAGGAACGTTTTGGGAAAATTTTTTATTATGGTTTAGATATGATAATTGGCCTTATGCTATAATATATTTTTTCCTTATCATAGCTTTTAATTATTTTTATGTTTCTATACAATATAATCCAATAGAAATTTCTAACAATTTAAGAAAAAATAATGGAGGAATTCCAGGGCTTCGTCCAGGAAAACCAACATCTGATTTTATAGGAAAAATTATAGGGAAAATAACATTAATAGGTGCTATATTCCTTGCGATAATAGCTATATTTCCAATACTTTTTGGACAATTTAGTGGAATGAATATCGCACTAGGAGGAACATCAATACTTATTATTGTAGGGGTTGCTTTAGAAACAGGTAGACAATTAGAATCACAAATGATGATGAGACACCATAAAGGATTTTTAGAATAATTGTGTTTTAAAGGTGAAATATGAATTTAATATTTTTGGGTGCTCCAGGAGCAGGAAAAGGAACACAAGCAGAATTTATATCTGATTATCTGAATATACCGACTATTTCTACGGGAAATATAATACGTGAAGCTCTTAAATCTGGAACTGAGGTTGGTCTAAAGGCAAAAAGTTATATAGACAAAGGTCTATTAGTTCCAGATGAAGTTGTAATTAATATTATTAAATCTAGATTAGTAAAATCTGATTGTAGTAAAGGTTTTATACTTGATGGATTTCCAAGAACAGTTCCTCAAGCAGAAGCTTTGAAAGAAATGGAAATTTTAATAGATAAGGTTATAGATATAGATGTAGAGGATATAGAAGTTGAAAAAAGGCTTTCTGGTAGAAGAGTTTGTTCATCTTGCGGTTCTTCATATCATATAGTGTATAAATCTTCTAAAATAGAAGGTTGTTGTGATAGATGTAATGGAGAAATTATTCAAAGAAAAGATGATAAACCCGAAACTATAAAAGAAAGACTAAAAGTTTATCATAGTCAAACTGCTCCTTTAAAAGATTATTATAAAAATCAAAATAAACTTTTTATAATTTCTGGAAAAGGCAAAGTTGATGAAATAACTAAGCTTACTATTGAAGCTATTGAAAGAAAAGTTTAGTATATGATAACTGTAAAAACTAAAAAAGAAATACAACGTATGTCTAAAGCCTGTGAAATAGCAGCGTTGGCATTAAAAACAGCAGGAGAACATTGCAAGGTCGGAATAACAACTTTAGAGTTAGACAATATTATAAATAAGTTGATTGTTTCTACAGGGGCCAAACCATCTTTTTTAGGGTATGGTGGATTTCCTGCAAGTGCTTGTATTTCTATAAACGACGAAGTTATACACGGTATTCCGTCTAAAAGAAAATTAATTTCTGGAGATATTGTTGGTGTAGATGTTGGTGCTTATTATGATGATTTTCATGGAGATAATGCATATACATTTTCTGTAGGAGAGATTGATTTTGAAGTGGATAAGCTTTTAGATGTTACAAAAAAAAGTTTATCTGAAGGGATAAAAATGGCAGTTATTGGAAATAGAATAGGTGATATTTCTAATGCTATACAGATATGTGTAGAAAAAAATGGGTTTACTATTGTTGAGGAGTATGTAGGTCATGGAATAGGAAAAAAACTTCATGAAATGCCACAAATCCCCAATTTTGGATTATCTGGAAAAGGACCTAGATTAATAGAGGGTATGACTATTGCTATAGAGCCGATGGTTAATATAGGATCTAGAATAGTTAAAGTTGATAAAGATAATTGGACTGTTCGTACATCTGATGGAAAATTTTCTGCTCATTTTGAAAATACCATAGCAATCACCAAAGATGGACCAGTTATATTAACTAAGGTGTAATATGGATATATTAAAAGGTATGGTTGTGCGCTCTATAAAGGGTCATGATAAAAAAAGATTTTATCTAGTTATAAACATAGAAAATGATTATGCATTTATTTCTGATGGAAAAACCAGAAGATCTGAAAAACCTAAGAAAAAAAATGTTAAGCATCTGTCTAAGACAAATATATTTGTTGATGAAACTTTTATATATACCAATAAAAAAATTAGGCAGTTTTTATGGAAATACAATTATCTAGAAGAAATGTCAAATTTAGATGAGTAAGGAGGTTTTTTATTTGGATAAACAGGACGTTATCGAGGTCAAAGGTATTGTAAAAGAAGCTCTTAGAGGGAGCAAATTTAAAGTAGAACTTGAGAACGGACATGGAATACTTGCTCATATTTCTGGAAAACTTAGAACACATTATATACGAATACTTCCAGGGGACACTGTGCATATAGAGATGTCTCCATATGATCTTACACAAGGTCGTATAATATGGAGAGGTAAATAATTTTTTAATTTATAAAAGTTAAAACAAGGAGGTAATTTCTAATGAAAGTAAGACCTTCGGTTAAGCCTATGTGTGAAAAGTGCAAAGTTATAAAACGAAAAGGTAGAGTAATGGTTATCTGCCAAAATGCAAAACACAAACAACGTCAAGGCTAATTAAGGATATTATTAGAATAAATTGGTTAATGGAGGTGTAGTTTGTATGGCACGTATTGCTGGAATAGATTTGCCAAAAAACAAAAGAGTGGTAATAGGATTAACTTATATATATGGAATAGGTAGACAATCTTCTGAAAAAATTCTTGATAAAGCAGGAGTAGATCATAGTATAAGAATAAAAGATTTAACAGAAGATGAAGTTGCTAAATTACGCGAATGTATAGATAAAGATTTTGAAGTTGAAGGAGATCTAAGAAGAGTTGTAGCATTAAATATCAAAAGACTTATTGAAATTAGTTGTTATCGCGGAATAAGACATAGAAAAGGTTTGCCTGTTAGAGGACAAAAAACTAAAACAAATGCGAGAACAAGAAAAGGTCCTAAGAAAACAATTGCTAACAAGAAAAAATAATATGGGAGGGATACGATAATGGCTGTAAAAAATGCTAAAAAAACCAATGTTCGTAGACGTCGTCAGCGTAAAAATATCGAACGTGGTTGTGTTCATATCCAGTCCACCTTTAATAATACTATCGTAACCATTACAGATGTAACAGGAAATGCAATTTCATGGGCTAGTGCTGGAGGACTTGGGTTTAAAGGTTCTAGAAAATCAACACCATATGCAGCCCAAACAGCAGCAGAGACAGCGGCAAAAGCTGCTATGGAACATGGTTTAAAAATAGTAGAAGTATTTGTTAAGGGTCCAGGATCTGGAAGAGAAGCAGCAATTAGAGCTTTACAGGCGGCAGGATTAGAAGTTAATCTTATAAAAGATGTAACTCCTATTCCACATAATGGATGTCGACCACCTAAGAGAAGACGTGTTTAATTTTATACAAAAATGGAGGTGAATTTAGATGGCAAGATATACAGGTGCGGTTTGTAAACTATGTAGAAGAGAAGGGCAAAAACTTTTTCTAAAAGGAGAAAGATGCTATTCTGAAAAATGTTCTATAGTTAGAAGAGCGTATGCTCCAGGGCAGCATGGTCAAGCTAGAAAGAAAGTTTCTGAATTTGGTATTCAGCTTAGAGCTAAACAAAAAGCAAAAAGATATTATGGTGTTTTAGAAAGCCAATTTGCAAAATATTTTGATATGGCTGAAAGAAAAGCTGGAGTTACAGGGGAAAATCTATTATCTACACTTGAGCTTAGATTAGATAATGGGATATATAGATTGGGTTTTGCAAACTCAAGAGCAGAAGCAAGACAACTAGTAGTTCACAGACATTTTACAGTTAATGGTGTAAGAGTTAATATTCCATCTTTTCTCTTAAAAGTTGGAGATGTTATATCTATTCATGAAAAAAGTCGTGAAAGTCCAAAAATTAAATCTATTTTAGAAATAACAGAATCAAGAACGGTTCCAACATGGATGGAAATTGATAGAACAAAACTTGAAGCAACAGTTTCTCGTATACCGAATAGAGATGATATTGATTTAGAAATAGAAGAACACTTAATAGTAGAACTTTATTCTAAATAAGAGGTTGGTATTTATATTGTTTATTATGAGAAACCTTGTAAAATTATCTAGTTACAACTGCAAAACAGGAGGGTTATAAAATGATAGAAATTGAAAAGCCAAGGATTGAGACAGAGGAGCTAAGGACTGATGGAACTTATGGAAAGTTTATCCTCGAACCTCTTGAGCGTGGCTATGGCACAACTTTAGGAAATAGCTTAAGACGTGTACTGCTCTCCTCGCTTCCCGGCGTTGCTGTAACTTCTATAAAGATAGAAGGAGTTCAACATGAATTTTCAACTGTACCAGGTGTTAAAGAAGATGTTACTGAGATAGTTTTAAATATAAAAAGTCTCACAGCAAATATAGATGTAAACACTTCTAAAACTATATATATAGAATCTGAAGGACCATGTGAAGTTTTAGCAGGAGATATAAAGTGTGATTCTGATGTAGAAATACTTAATCCAGATATGCACATAGTATCTCTTGGAGATAATGCAAAACTATATATGGAAATTATTATAAATAAAGGTAGAGGGTATGTAGCAGCGGAAAAAAATAAATTGACTCTGCCATCTTCTATTGGATATATACCTGTGGATAGTATATATAC
>CAMTHN010000004.1 GCA_947072265.1 uncultured Clostridia bacterium
AATCTGGATATAACTATAAATTATTTGAGTCACAAATAATAAAAGATGTTAAAACCTTAAATATAATATCCGTTCCTACTATATTTATAAATTAAAAAAGATATGATGATACTGTATTTACGGAGAAAGAATTTTCAAAACAAATAAAAAATAAATAAATAAAAATAGCAGAGTTTATAAACTCTGCTATTTTTATTTATTTGTTTTTTTCTCTTTCTCTATTTCGCATATCTCTATATAGTATATAAGCTTTAGCTACCTCGGCATATTCTTTTATTAATCCTATCTCAACTATATCTTGAATTTCTTCTACATGTAGTGGGTTTTTTTGGATTTTTTTGTCTATTTCATCTGTAATTTTCATAATTTTTGTATAGTCTATCTCTGTACCAGTAGCGTATGCAGATTTTCGTATAGCGTTTACTATTTTTATGACATCATATCTTTCTCTTAAACCATCTCTTTTAACAACTTCATTATAATGTATAGACATTTAAACAATCTCCTTTATTTAAAAATCAAAATCAGTATCTTTTAAAGATTCAACTTTTGTCGACTTTATATACCCGTTTCCTTTGGTAGAAAAAAAGTCATGATTTTTTGTATCAGTTCTTAATCCATTTATGATAATAGGGTTTACTTTTGATTCATCTACATTAAAATAAGGATTAAATCCAAGATTCATCATGGCTTTATCAGCATTATATTGTATAAATGTATGAACTTGATCCTGTAAATTAAGAGTTGAGTAGAGGTCATTTGTATATCTAGTTTCATTATCAAAAAGCTTATTTAATGTATTTATAATATTTTTATATACAGTTTCCTGCTGTTTCATAGAAAGTTCTGAAAATAGTTGTTGAGCTAAAATTCCTACATAAACTCCATGAACAGCTTCATCTCTAATTATTAGATTTATAATTTCGCCACTGTTCATAAGTTTTCCTTGTCCCGAAAGAAATAAAGGATAGAAAAATCCAGAATAAAAAAGAAAACTTTCTAAAAAAACGCTTGTTGCCATTGCTTCAACTAATGTTTGTTTATTATTTATAGATTCATAGCTTTTAGTTATAATATTTGCTTTTTTTTGAACATAATCATTTGATTCAATCCAAACAAAAATTTCGTCAATTCTATCCATACTACATAGGGTAGAAAATATACTACTATAACTTTTTGCATGCATATGCTCCATAGCTCCCATAAAAGATAAAACAGATTTTTGATGTGGATTATTAATTGCTTTTGACATTAATGGTATTCCAATATCTCCTTGCTGTGTATCAAGAAGGGTTAGTCCACCAAGAACGCGTTCATATGTATATTTTTCTTCATCTGATAAAGCTATATAATCTAATTTATCGTCTGTCAACGGAATCTCTTCATCAACCCAGAATTGTCTAACATTTTGATCCCAAAAAATCTTGGTAAAATCATCTTCCATTCTATTCCAATTTATTGCAGAATATTTCATTATATAATATATCTCCTTTTATGGGGTTTATACAGAACATGCCATACAATTTTCTATAGTTAAATTTTTTGTTCTAGTGTAGTACAGACTTTTTAATCCTTTTTGCCAAGCGTATATATATAGTTTCGCTAGATCTCTTGTAGTGGTATTATTTGTTGCAAAAAGAGTTGTACTAATTCCTTGGTCTACATGATTTTGAACTTCCGAAACAAGGTCTATAACATTTTTCATATCCATATTATATGCTGATTTATAAAAAAAGAAATTATCAGATGAAAGGTATGGCATAGGATAATAAGTAGTTGCATTTCCATATGTTCTTGTTTCTATATGATCTACAATCGGAGCTATAGATGGAGTTGAATTTTGGATATATGATATTGATTGTGTCGGAGCTATGGCAAGTCTATATGCATGATATAATCCATTCTTCATAACTTCATTTTTTAATTTATCCCATTTATTAATATTTGGAATAGATATGTCTTTAAATATATTTTTTATTATATCAGTTTTGGGAGCAAAATCTTCTTCTAGATATTTATTAAAATATACTCCGGAAGCATACTCTGATTTATCAAAATATTTAAATTTTTCATTTTTTTCTTTTGCAATTAACATACTTTTTTCTATAGAATAATAATTTATTATCATAAAGAAAGTTCTTACAAAATCTCTAGCTTCATCACTTTCATAGTTTATATGATTTTTTGCCAAAAATCCATGGAGGTTCATAGCACCAAGACCAATCGAATGAAAATCTCTATTTGCTTTAGATATGCTAGGTGCGTTATGTACATTTGATAAAATACTAACACAGGTTAAAGCATCAACAGCTGTATGAACAATATTTCTAATATCTTTACTTTTCATGGTATTTGCTATATTTAAAGATCCAAGATTACAACTTACATCATATCCTATCTCATCTTCTTCGCCATAGTTATTTATTATAGAGGTCTTCTGTATTTGAAATATTTCTGTACAAAGATTAGACATTTTTATATCCCCTATATTTTTAAGAGGGTTAAATTTATTTGCAGTTGATTTATATACAATATATGGATATCCAGATTCAAATTGTGTTTGAGCAATTTTTATTAAAAGTTGTCTTGCATTAATAAGTTTTTTTTGAACTTTATTATTTTCTAAAAGTTTATCATACATGATGTCCATATCCATATCATCCATATGTTTATTATATTGTTTATAAACAGTTAATGGAGCAAATAGAGCTATTTGCTTATTTTCTTTCGCCAGCTCAAAAAATTTATCAGATATAATTAAAGCTACAGAGAGTGTTTGTATTCTACTTTTTTCATCTGAATTTATTTTTTTAGTATCAAGGAAATCTTCTACATCCCAGTGAAAAATATTTAAATAAACTGCCCCTGCTCCTTTTCTCTGACCCATTTGATCAGCATAGCTAAAAGAATCTTCTAACAATTTCATAACAGGTACAATTCCTTTACAGGCATGTGAAACATCCTTTATTGTCTCGCTTTTTCCACGTAATTTTGAGAGGTTTAAAGCAACTCCTCCGCCTATTTTTGAAAGTTGCATAGATGTTCCAATATTAAATGCTATAGAATTTAATGTATCATCTAACTCTAATAAAAAGCAAGAAACCATCTCTCCTCTTCTAGCTTTTCCTGCATTTAAGAATGTTGGAGTTGCTGGTTGATATTGTTGGTTTATCATAGAAAGACCCATTGATATTGCCAGCCCTATATCTCCTTGTGCAAGGTATAGAGAAACAGATATTATTCTGTCTTGATATGTTTCTAAATATTTTTGTTTATCATTGCTTTTAAGTGAATAGTCTTTATAAAATTTTGAAATAGCCATAAATGATTGAAATTCAAAATTTACAGAGTATATACTTTCTTTTATTTTTAAGATATCAGATTTACTATATAGCTCGAAAAAATCTACATAATAGTCATTCTGTATTAAATATTTTATTCTCTGTATATAATCATCAAAAATAAACATTTTATTATCAATTTCTTTTTGGAATTCTATGATTGCTTCTTTGTCTTTTTTAAGGTTAAAAAATCCGTCAACTTTCATCATAATTTCATTATTTTTTTCTAAATAAATCAATATTATTAACTCCTTTTTCTACTATTGTTACATCTTTTTGAAATCCGGAAGATTCAAATTTGTGAATTATGGGTATAGAAAATTTATATGATATTATATCCGCAGAAGTTGCAAAATATTTACCAAAAGATCTGTTTCCGCTAGAAACAACCCCAACTAAAAATTTACTATGTTTAGTTATAAATATATCTACATTTTTTGGAACTTCTCCAAGTTGTGTGGTATATGTTATAATTATAAATTCTTCATCTATAGTGTTAATATCTTCTATATTTACTATGGTATGATTTAGATTAAGTTTTTTAACAAATTTTAGGACGTTGCCTGTTTTAGAGCAAAATGCTATAATCATATATACCTCTATGTATTATTATATAGTTTTTCTAATAATACCACAATTATATCATATTGAATATCATAATTATTTTATTTTATATTAGATTGGAGTGTATTTATTTAATGGATATATTATATAAATTTGAAAAAACGGTTGATACACAGAAACTTGTAAATCTTTTTAAATCTGTAGACTGGAAATCAGCAGACTATCCAGAAGAGCTTACAAAAGCTATCCAAAATTCGCATAAAGTGATAACAGCTTTTGATGGGGATAAATTAGTTGGGATAATAAATGGGATTAGTGATGGATATATGGTTGTATATTTTAGTTATGTAATAGTTCATCCAGATTATCATGGTAAAAAAATAGGTGAAACTATGATGAATTCTATGCTTAAGTTTTATGAAAATTTAAAGGTTAAAGTTTTAATATCCTATAATGCTTCAAATGGATTTTATAAAAAACTTGGATTTATAGAAGAGGAAGGTAAAACAATATATATTCAAAAAAAAGACAGTTTTTAATATAATAATAAATGAGGTATATTTTATGAGTGGTTTTGACGAATTATTTATAGATAATTGTATTAAAATATTATCTAATAAAGTTGATAATAATATAGAAACAAGGGCAAAATGGTCTGATGGGACACCTGCATATACAGCAAAAATATTTGGTTTAATTAATAGGTACGATCTTTCAACAGAATTTCCTATTATGACATTGAGATATTTAAATTTTAATGCATTAGTTGATGAAATATTATGGATTTGGCAAAAAAAGTCAAATAAAACGTCTGATTTATCTAGTAAAATATGGGATAATTGGGCGGATAAAGATGGAACAATAGGAAAAGCATATGGGTATCAATTAGCTGTTAAACATAAATATAATGAAGGTGAATTTGATCAAGTTGATCGAATTTTATACGATCTTAAATATAATAAATATAGTCGTCGTATAATATCAAATATATATAATCACAGGGATTTATCCGAGATGGGTTTATATCCATGTGCATACAGCATGACTTTTAATGTTACTGGAAATAGATTAAATGGAATTTTAAACCAAAGATCTCAGGATATGCTTGTAGCAAATAGCTGGAATGTAACTCAATATGCTATTTTAATGCATATGTTTGCTATATCATCTGGTCTAGAAGTTGGAGAATTAGTTCATGTGATTTCAGATGCACATATATATGATAGACATATAGATATTATTAAGTCTTTAATAAAGAATCTATCTCATCCATCTCCTAAGCTTATTATTGACAATAATATTTCTGATTTTTATAAATTTGATGTTAGCAGTTTTAAATTAGATGGGTATAATTATAGTGAAAAAATAAATAATATACCTGTTGCTATATAGAAATTCGTGAAGGTATATTATGAAATTTATAGTTGCGATAGATATAAATAGGGGAATCGGGTTTAATGGAAATCTTCTTTTAAAAATTCCAGAAGATATGTATTTTTTTAAAAAAACAACTTTAGGAAGCATTATAGTAATGGGGAGAAATACCTATGAATCTTTACCTAATAAAGCTCCTCTTTATGGCAGAATAAATATTATATTAACTAGAAATAAAGATATAAATCCAGATGGATTTATAACATTTTATACAGAAAAAAGTCTTAGAAAATATCTTGAAAAAGAGACACTAAAAGACATCTTTATAATAGGTGGCGAGCAGATATATAATATTTTTCAAAAAGATTTTACAGAGGGATATATTACACAAATAGATTATTCTTTTGATGCAGATTGCTTTTTTCCAGATATTTTTAAAGATGGAAATATGATTTTGGATAAAACTATTTCTACTGGATTGTATAAAAATATAGAATATAAAAGAGAAAAATATGTAAATAAAAAGACAAATAAATACTAAAAAACACTAACAAATATTTTATAATATTGTTTAGTGTTTTTTTTATTTAAATATTTTATATAGGGAGATTAATTATATGCATATTGAAATTAATAGTGTAAAAAATGCAGTTAAAAATAAAAATATATTGGGTAGATATGGGTCATTTTTCATTACATATTTTATAAATATTGATATAGATAATAATCTTAGTATTGTCAAGAAAAATATATATAAGTATATAGATATCTTTGCATATATTGATAGCTTATGTGAAACTTTATATGAAAGATTATTTGTTTTATTTATTGAGCAGAACGATGCTTGTTTTAATTCATTATCTGATAGTATAAAATTTTATAATACAATAAGTAAAGAAATTAATCTTGAAATAATTTCTTTTATTAAATATAAAATAGATAGAGTTTGTAAAAAAACTTTTTAAATATAAATTATATACTATAGATGACGATATTATGTTTGTAGCGGTTATTAGAAAATAGATTATTAGCTGTTATTGGGATTTAATTTTATTGGGGTAAGGGAACCGGGTAAATAAAAATTGTTAATAAAAATAAAAGAAGAGGACTATAAAGTCCTCTTCTTTTATTTTTATGTATAAATATGCAAGTATCTAATATTAATATATAATATATTAATACATTCCGCCCATACCACCCATACCACCAGGCATAGGAGGCATTCCGCCACCAGCAGAATCATTGTCATTTTTTATATCTGTTACAAGAGATTCTGTAGTAAGAACCATAGAAGCAACAGATGCAGCGTTTTGAATAGCGCTTCTTGTAACCTTTGTAGGATCAACAATACCAGCGGCTATCATATCTTTATATTCGCCAGTGTATGCATCAAATCCATATCCAATTTTTCCAGATTTTTTTATATTTTCAATAATTACAGCACCTTCTAAACCAGCATTTAGTGCAATTTGTTTTATAGGAGCTACTAAACATCGAAGAACAATCTCTGCTCCAGTTTTTTCATCACCTATACATGAGTCAACTATTTTAGAAACAGAAGGGATAGCGTTTATAAGAGCTGTTCCACCACCCGCAACAATTCCTTCTTCAACAGCGGCTTTTGTTGCTGCCAAAGCGTCTTCTATTCTTAGTTTGCTTTCTTTCATTTCTATCTCTGTAGCAGCTCCAACTTTGATTACAGCCACTCCTCCAGAAAGTTTTGCTAGACGCTCTTGAAGTTTTTCTCTATCAAAATCAGAGGTTGTGGATTCAATTTGGCTTTTAATTTGAGATATTCTAGCTTTTATTTCGGATTTTTCGCCAGATCCATCAACAATTATAGTAGCTTCTTTTTCTACTCTTATCTGTCTAGCTTTTCCAAGTTGTTCTACGGTTGTTTCTTTGAGATCAAATCCAAGTTCTTCACTTATAACTTGACCACCTGTTAGAATTGCAATATCTTGAAGCATTTCTTTTCTTCTATCTCCAAACCCAGGTGCTTTAATAGCTATACAAGTAAATGTTCCTCTTAGTTTATTAACAACAAGAGTTGCAAGAGCTTCGCCTTCGATATCTTCAGCTATGATAACAAGTTTTTTTCCTGATTGAACCATCTGTTCTAATATAGGAAGAATTTCTTGTATAGATGTGATTTTTTTGTCTGTGATAAGGATATGTGCATCATCTATTTCAGCAATCATTTTATCACTATCAGTAACCATGTAAGGGGAAACATATCCACGGTCAAACTGCATTCCTTCAACAACTTCGCTATATGTTTCTGCTGTTTTAGATTCTTCTATAGTTATAACTCCATCAGATGAAACTTTCTCCATAGCATCTGCTATTAGTCTTCCTATAACTTCGTCAGAAGCAGAAATAGTAGCTACTTTTGCAATATCTTCTGTTCCAGAAACAGATTTAGAGTTTGATATAATAGATTCTACTGTTGCAATAACAGCTTTTTTAATACCTTTTCTAAGAATCATAGGATTTGCACCAGCGGCAACATTTTTCATTCCTTCAGCGACAAGAGCTTGTGCAAGAAGAGTTGCTGTTGTTGTTCCGTCTCCAGCAGCATCATTTGTTTTTGTTGCGACTTCTTTAACTAGTTGAGCGCCCATATTTTCAAATGCGTCTTCTAATTCGATCTCTTTAGCAATGGTTACGCCATCGTTAGTTATTAAAGGAGACCCAAAACTTTTATCCAAAACGACGTTTCTTCCTTTTGGACCAAGAGTTATTTTAACAGTGTTTGCCAGTTTATCGATTCCAGCTTGTAGAGCTTTTCTAGCTTGTTCTCCATAAATTATTTCTTTAGCCATAGTAAAAAATTCCTCCAATGTAAAATATATTTATTATTTATATTAAATTAAACTTTAGCAAGCACTTCACTCTGTCTAACAATAGTATAATCTACTCCATCTAGTTTAACTTCTGTTCCAGCATATTTGCTTATAAGGATTTTATCTCCAACTACAAGTTCCATTTTAACTTCTTTTCCATCTACCAGCCCACCAGGACCAACAGCAACAACTTCTGCAATTTGTGGCTTTTCTTTTGCTGCACCTGTTAAAATTATTCCACTTTTAGTTGTTTCTTCTGCTTCGGTCATCTTAATAACAACTCTATCTGCTAGAGGTTTTATATTCATTGGATATTCCTCCTAAATTAATAAAAATTTGATTAGTTAGCACTCTTATTATTATACTGCTAACTGATAATATTAATTGTACTAATAAAATAAAAAAAATCAAGTCTTTTTTAGATAAAATATATTTTTTGTGCAAATTAAACAATTTATATCTTTATCATAGATTGATATTCTTTTGATATATCAAAATGAGACGAACATCCCATAGAGAATAAATTGGATGTATTTAAAGTATTTATTGATTGTTTTGGAAATTTTTTTTGAATAGGTGCAAAACTGTTAAATATCGGCAGACTAGAAGTTTTTTTAGCTATTTTAATAAGTTCAATTCCTTTTTCGTTTGCACCTAGTATTCTAATATATTTAGGTTGTTCTAAATTTTGATTTTTTGTCATATATAAAACAAGTTGAAAAACTATTCGTCTAATTCTTGATAATGTATATCTTTTTGTTTTTATATTTATAAAAAATTCTTCTAAATTATTAGATTTTTTTGCAATATTTATTATTCTATTTTCAAGACCTTCATCTATATCTAATATATATTTAAAATTTTCTGGAGTAGAAGTTTTTAATTTATATAGAATAATATTTTCTATATTCTTCATATTAAATATATGGTTATAATTTTTTATATATTCTATATAACTATTTTCCATAATAAAATTTTTTATAGAATCCAATCCATTAATTATTATACTATTTCTAATAAAGGATGCGCTAGCAAATTCTTGGATAGGATAGTGTTGATTATGGTCTACAAATTTTCTTTTTATAGTTGTAGGATTAATAGATGATTTATAAAAATTTAGAGCTTTTATATATTCTATTCCTAGGGTATTATTTGGTTTGTTAAATATTTTAGCAATATTTTCTCCATATATATCAGAGATTGTTTTTGAGATAGCAGAAGGGTAACTCATTCCTTTTTTTATATTTAGTTTAAATATTTCATTATTTTTCAAATTTGTTGAAATATTCGCTCCATGAATTATATTTTTAATATTTCCATCTTCAGATCCAAAACAAAGTTGATTAATGATTCCAATATTTTCTAGTATATATATACAAGCTTTAGAAAATATTTCAGCGCAACAGCCAGAAAACTCAGGAGGAATTTCTATCATAAGGTCTATGCCATTTTCTATAGCTGTTTTTGTTCTACTCCATTTAGAAAATATAGAAAGATCGCCTCTTTGCATTAGATGTCCACTCATAAGTCCTACAACATGGGATACACCAGTATTTCTTATAGAATCTATTTGATATTTATGCCCTTTATGAAAAGGGTTATATTCGCATATTATGCTAGAAACTATCATTATATAAATCTCCCCTATTTGAATTATAGCTTAGCTATGATATAATACTTATATTATACGATATTAATCTAAATATATATATATTTTCTAATTTGAAAGGAATTTGTATTCATGAAAATTCTTGTTATAAATGCGGGGAGTTCTTCTTTAAAATATCAACTAATTAATATGGATGGAGAAGATGTTATAGCCAAAGGAATTTGCGAACGAATAGGTGTAGATGGCAAAATTGTTCATAAAATAGGCGATCAAGTTGCTCTATCAGAGGAGACAAATTTCAGTGATCATTCGGATGCATTTTCTAAACTATTAGATGTGCTTTTAACTGGTAAAGGTAAAGTTATAGATAGTATATCTGAAATAGATGCTATTGGACATAGAATTGTTCAAGGTGCAGAAAAGTTTCATGAATCTGTTTTAATAACAGATGATGTGTTAAAGATAATTATAGATATATCTGATTTAGCACCTCTGCACAATCCATCACAAGTTCAGGCCATACAAGCGTGCATCTCAATTTTTGGAAAAGATATTCCACAGATTGCAACATTTGATACCGCATTTCATCAAACAATGCCAGAAAAAGCATATATATACGGAATACCATATGAATATTATGAAGAATATAATATCAGAAAATATGGATTTCATGGAACTTCTCATAGATTTGTAAGCAGAAGAATGGCAGATTTACTAGGTAAACATATTATGGATCTTAAAATAGTTACATGTCATCTTGGAAATGGGTGTTCAGTAGCTGCAATTGATGGTGGAAAATCTATAGACACTTCAATGGGATTTACACCTTTGGATGGTCTTTTAATGGGAACAAGATCTGGTGCAGTAGATCCATCAGTTTTATTATATATAATGGATAAAGAAGGTATTAGTCCATCGGATATGAGTGATATGTTGAATAAAAAATCAGGTATATTTGGTATTTCTGGGGGAATAACAGATGATAGAGATCTTAGAAAAGCTTCTGCTGAGGGAGATAAAAGAGCAACGCTAGCGGGTAAAATTCAGAGATATCAAATAAAAAAACTTATTGGATCTTATGCAGCAGCTATGGGTGGAATAGATGCGGTTGTTTTTACAGGTGGGATAGGGGAAAATTCTGCACTTGTTAGAGAAAAAGTTTGTGATTATATGAATTTTTTAGGACTAAATTTTGATAAAGATAAAAATATAAAACTTAATGGAAAAGAAGCAGAAATATCTTGTGAAAATTCTAGAGTTAAAGCTTGGATAATTCCAACTAATGAAGAGTTACTTATTGCACAGGATACACAAAAAATTATTAATAGAATAAGATAAAAAAACTTAAAAAACTATTGACAACAGTCTAAATACATGTTAGATTATCATTAGCACTCTATTAAGATGAGTGCTAATGATAATCTTGTTTTATAGGATTTCTAGGAGGAGGCTTTGGAAAGAATGGATAATAGGAAATTGGAAATTCTTTCGATTGTTGTTGGAGAATATATAAAAACAGGAGAGGCTGTTTCCTCTAAAACTATTTCTAATATACTTTCTTTTAAAGTTTCTTCAGCT
This sequence comes from uncultured Clostridia bacterium, assembly GCA_947072265.1. Lineage (GTDB taxonomy): Bacteria > Bacillota > Clostridia > Oscillospirales > Ruminococcaceae > CAMTHN01. The sequence goes on from CAMTHN010000004.1 coordinate 11,313, forward strand.
ACTATACGTAATGATATGGCTATTTTGGAAAAACAAGGATTTTTAGATCAATTGTATACTTCTTCTGGGAGAATTCCTTCATATAAGGGTTATCGAACATATATAAATTTGTTAATGAAACCTTATGAATTGTCTCAAGATGATAAAATAACAATCGATAATTTATTAGAATGCCAAAATTTTACTATGGAAAATATAATAGAAAATTCGTTAGATGTTTTGTCTAATTTAACAGGGTGTTTGGCTGTTGGGTCGATAAATATGATAGACTATTCTGTTATTTCTAAAGTTGAGGTTATTTCTACAGGAAAAAGGTTGTATTTAATAATACTTATAACTTCTAGTGGATTTATTAAAAATAAAGTTTTTCGAGTAAGTATTGATTTGTCCAATGATCAATTAGAGTTTTTTTATAGCTTTATAAAAGAAAATGTGTCTGGTATAAATGTTCAAGATTTTACAGAAGAGTATTTACAAAAATTGACATTTGCATTAGGCATATATACAATGGTTTTATCACCATTTTTAAATGCTATACACATATTAAGTGAAGAGGTTATTAGTGGAAAATTTGAATTTAGAGGACATTCGAATATACTTCAGCGAGATAATGTAGAGATATCTCAAATTCTTAAATTTCTTTCAGATAAACAAAATTTATATAATTTAGCATCTGATGTTTTTGATGGAATTCATGTTATATTTGGTAATGAAAGTGAAGATTTTGTTGTTACAAATTCTAGTTTATTATTATCAAAATGTAGTATTGGTGATTTAGATTATGGTTCTTTTGGATTAATTGGACCAATTAGGCTTAATTATACAAAAATTATACCATATCTTGAATATTTCTCTAAAAGCATAACCAAACTATTATTAGAGTTTGTTTCATCTAATGAAGAAGATAACAAATTGAAAGGGGATTGATGTTTGTGTCGGACAAAAAAAATAACTCAACTGAAAAAAATGATAGTAAATCTTTAAATATTGAGAAAGATTTACAAGAAAATAAGGTAAATATTGATCAAGATAAGGGTATAGAGTCAATTTTAAAAGATGAGGAAATTGTAGAGGATATTTCTATCGATGGAGAACTTGAAAATTTTATTAAAGAAAATCAAGAATTGAAAGATAGTTTTTTAAGAAAAGTTGCTGAGTTTGATAATTTTAGAAAAAGAACTATAAAAGAAAAAAATGATATAAAATCAGCTAGTATTTGTGATACAGCGTTAGAAATATTACCTATACTTGATACTTTTGAAAGTGCATTTTCTTATGAATGTTCCGATGAAAAATTTAAAAAAGGTATGGAAATGATTTTAAAGCAATTTAAGTCTACGTTAGATAAAATGGGAATTAAAGAGATAGATTGTTTTCATAAACCTTTCAATCCTGATTTTCATAATGCAATAAGCCAAGTTCAAGATAAGGATTTGGGAGAAAGTATAGTTTCACAAGTTTGTCAAAAAGGATATCAACTAGAAGATAAAGTTATTAGACATGCTATGGTAATAGTTGCTAATCCTTAGTAATCAAAAAGTTAATTAAGTGATATCACCTTGCTTATAAAGCGGGTTTATATATTTAAATATTTTATAGGAGGTTTTTTATATGGGAAAAATTATAGGAATAGATTTAGGTACAACAAACTCTTGCGTATCAGTAATTGAAGGTGGAGAAGGCGTAGTTATACCAAACGCTGAAGGTGCAAGAACAACTCCTTCTGTTGTCGCTTTTTCTAAAACAGGGGAAAGAATGGTTGGGCAGGTTGCTAAAAGACAAGCTGTTACAAATCCAGAGAATACCATTATGTCTGTAAAACGTTGGATGGGAACAGATAAAAAAATAAACATTAATTCAAAGGAATATACTCCACAACAAATTTCTGGTATGATTCTACAAAAATTAAAAGCTGATGCAGAAGCATATTTGGGAGAAACTGTAACAGAGGCTGTAATTACAGTTCCTGCGTATTTTCAGGATGCACAAAGACAAGCTACAAAAGATGCTGGAAGAATAGCTGGTTTAGAAGTTAAACGTATAATAAACGAGCCAACAGCAGGAGCTTTAGCATATGGAGCGGATAAAGAGTTAGAACAAAAAGTTATGGTTTATGATTTAGGAGGAGGAACTTTTGATGTATCTATCATAGAAATGGGAGATGGTGTTCAAGAGGTTCTTTCTACTGCTGGAGATAATAAACTTGGTGGAGATGATTTTGATGAAAAAATTATCGAATTTTTAAAAGATGAATTTAAAAAAGATTCTGGTATAGATTTATCATCTGATAAAATGGCTATGCAAAGATTGAAAGAATCTGCGGAAAAAGCAAAAATAGATCTTTCTGGTATGCAAGAAGCAAGCATAAATCTTCCTTTTATAACAGCAGATTCATCTGGACCAAAACATTTAGATATAACACTTACAAGAACAAAATTTAATCAAATAACTAGCGATCTAGTTAAAAGAACAATGGATCCAGTTAAACAAGCTCTTAAAGATGCGGGACTTTCTGCAAGTGATCTTGATAAAATTTTATTAGTTGGTGGATCAACTCGTATACCTGCTGTTCAGGATGCTGTTAAAAGTATAACTGGAAAAGATGCTTTTAAAGGGATAAACCCTGATGAATGTGTTGCTATTGGAGCAGCTATACAAGGTGGAGTTCTTGCTGGAGATGTTAAAGGGTTGTTGTTATTAGATGTAACTCCTTTATCATTAGGACTTGAAACATTAGGTGGAGTTTTTACAAAAATTATTGATAGAAATACGACTATTCCTACTAAAAAATCTCAAGTATTTTCTACAGCTGTTGATAATCAACCTTCTGTTGAAGTTCATGTTTTACAAGGAGAGAGAGAGTTTGCAAAAGACAATAAAACTTTAGGAAGATTTAAATTAGATGGAATTCCTGCAGCACCAAGAGGTGTTCCTCAGGTTGAAGTTAGTTTTGATATAGATGCTAATGGTATCGTTCATGTTTCTGCAAAAGATTTAGGAACAGGAAAAGAGCAAAATGTAACTATAACATCATCAACTAATATGTCAAAAACTGATATAGATGCAGCTGTTAAAGAAGCTGAAAATTTTGCAGAGCAAGATAAAAAACAAAAAGATGATATAGAATCTAGAAATTCAGCTGATCAGCTTGTATATCAATGTGAAAAATCTATTACAGATTTTGGTGATAAAGTTTCTGAAGAAGATAAAGAAAATATAAATAAAAAGATCGATGAAGTTAAAGAAGCTTTAAAAGGTACTGATAATGAAGAAATCAAAAATAAAAAAGATTCTTTACAAAAAGATTTTTATGAAATAACTACAAAGATGTATCAACAAGCTGCTCCACCACAAGAGGGAGAGGCTAGTCCAGAAGGAGCATCTCCAGATGCTGAAAACCCTGATGTTGTTGACGCAGATTTTAAAGATGTAGACTCTTCTGAAGAAGAAAAAAAGGATTAATAAAGCATAATAAATGAATTAATAAAAGAAAAGGCTTTTAAAAAGCCTTTTCTTTTAAATTATAAAGGTTTAATTTTTATTATATAATATAAAGGTGGTAATTGTTAATGTCTCAGAAGAAAGATTATTATGAAGTTTTAGGAGTTGATAGAGGTTGCACAGAAGAAGAATTAAAAAAATCTTATAGAAAATTATCAAAAAAACATCATCCGGATTTAAACCCTAATGATACAGCTTCAGAGGATAAATTTAAAGAAATAAGTGAAGCATATGAAGTTTTATCAGATAGCAATAAAAGAAGACAATATGATCAATTTGGACATTCTTCACAAGGTGGAGGCGGCGGAGGTGGATTTGGTGGAGGCGGATTTGGTGGATTTGAAGGGTTTGACTTTGGAGATATTTTTGAAGGATTTTTTGGTGGAAATGGATTTGGAAGAAATTCTAATCCAAACAGTCCAAAAGTTGGAGAAGATATCAATCAATCCACAGTTATATCTTTTTTAGAAGCATGTAAAGGTGTTAAAAAAACTATAAATATAGCATATAAGAAATCATGCGAAAGCTGTAGAGGAAATGGAAGCGAATCGGGAACATCTTTAGAATCGTGTGGACAATGCAAAGGGTCAGGCGTTATAAAAGTTCAACAAAGAACAGCTTTTGGAGCAATATCTAGTTCAAGGGCTTGTACTAGTTGTAATGGAAAAGGAAAAATTATTAAAAAGTCATGTGTACCTTGCGGTGGCCGTGGATTTAAAGAAGAAATTTCTGATATAAATATAGATATTCCTGCAGGAATTGATCATGGTCAAACTCTTTCTATAAGAAATAGTGGTCATGCTGGTTTAAATGGTGGTCCAAGAGGAGACTTGAATTTAACAGTTTCTGTATCAGCTGATAGTTTGTTTAAAAGAAAAGGTTATGATATTATTTGTGAACTTCCTATAACATATATGCAGGCTGTTTTGGGGGATGATGTTGTTGTTCCTACAATAGATGGTAAAGTTAAATATAGTATATCTGCTGGTACACAGCCAGGAACAGTTTTTAGACTTAAAGGAAAAGGTGTTCCTCATGTTAACAGTAGATCAAAAGGGGATCAATATGTTGAGGTTAATGTTGAGGTTCCTAAAAATATGACAAAAGCACAAAAAGAGGCATTGAGAAATTTTGAGAATTTATTAACAACAAAAAATTATGAAAAAAGAGAAAGTTTTTTTGATAAAATCAAAAATATGTTTAAAGATTAAATTGTAATAGATGTATATCTTGTGTATAATAAAAGATAATAATAAAGATTTTGAAAGATGGTGTATTATTTTGAATCAAACCGTTTTGGTTCTAGATTTTGGAGGACAGTTTAATCAATTAATTGCTAGACGAGTTAGAGAGAGTAATGTTTATTGTGAAGTTTATCCGTATAATATTTCTATAAGTGATATAAAAAAAAAGAATCCTATAGGGATTATTTTGACTGGAGGGCCTAATAGTGTGTACGAAGAGGGGGCTCCTAAATTGGATAAAGAAATATTTAATATGGGAATACCAATATTAGGAATATGTTATGGTTCTCAATTAATGGCAGATATTCTAGGGGGAGAAGTCTCCAGTTCTATAACTAGAGAATATGGGAAAACTTTAACGAATTATGATAATACTAGTGATATTTTTTCTGGAATCGATATCGAGTCTTATTCATGGATGAGTCATACGGATTATATTCTAAAGATGCCAAAAGGCTTTAAAAAAACAGCATATACATCATCATGCCCAGTGGCGGCAATGGAAGATAAATCAAAAAAATTGTATGCTATACAATTTCATCCAGAAGTCTCACATACAGAATTTGGCAAGGAAATGATTCAAAATTTTTTAATAAATATATGTAAAGCAAAAAAAGATTGGACAATGGAAAATTATGCAAAAAAATCTATAATTTCTATAAAAGAAAAGGTTGGAAGTGGTAAAGTATTATTGGCTCTTTCTGGTGGTGTTGATTCTTCTGTGGCTGCTGCTCTTCTTTCAAAAGCAGTAGGAGATAATCTTATTTGTATATTTGTTGATCATGGGTTTATGAGAAAAGATGAAGCTGAAGAAGTTCGGGTTGCTTTTAGTGATATGAATCTTAACCTTATAATTGTGGATGCAAAAAAAAGATTTATGGATAAACTAGAGGGTATTATTGATCCAGAGGAAAAGAGAAAAATAATAGGGGAAGAGTTTATAAGAGTTTTTGAGGATGAAGCAAAAAAAATAGGAACTGTAGAATATTTAGTTCAAGGAACTATCTATCCAGATGTAATAGAATCTGGATTTGGAAATTCTGCAGTTATAAAAAGTCATCATAATGTTGGAGGGATTCCAGATTGTGTTGAATTTAAGGAAATTATAGAACCTTTAAGACTTTTATTTAAAGACGAAGTTAGGAATTTAGGATTAGAGATTGGTTTACCCGAATATTTAGTTTTTAGACAGCCTTTTCCTGGTCCAGGGTTGGCTATACGAATTATTGGCGAAATTACAGAAAAAAAATTAGATATTTTAAGAGAGTCTGACTATATATTTAGAGAAGAAATAAAAAAAGCTGGACTTCATAAAGATATAAATCAATATTTTACAGTTTTAACTTCTGTAAAATCGGTTGGTGTTATGGGTGATTTTAGAACTTATGATTACACACTTGCTTTAAGAGCCGTTACAACTACTGATTTCATGACAGCAGATTTTGCAAAAATTCCTTATGAATATTTAGAAAAAATAAGTGTTAGAATAGTAAATGAAGTTAAACATATAAATAGAATAGTTTATGATATAACTACAAAACCACCAGCGACTATTGAATGGGAATAGTTCTATAAATTTGATTTGGAGGAAACCTATGACATATTTTTATCTACATATGGTATTAATAGTTGTTGCTATGATATTTTTTCTTTTTGAGTATAAGAAAGAAAAAAAAAAATACCAATTAATATTGCTTATTTGGATACCTTTTAGTGGTTTAAGATATATAAGTGATAATAGGATATTTTTAGTAGGAGTTGGTATTTTTCAATTTATATTATTTGGATTAATGTTGTTTTTTTTATTTAAAGAAAAAAAATCGATATCAAGTAAATCTTCTGAGAATAATCAGTTAGATTCATCTAAGATAGAAAAAGAAGTCATTGTAGATGATTCTACAAATATAAAATAATTTTATTTTGGAGGTTTATAATTGAAAATAGTTGTTTTAGATGGTGCTAGTGTTAATCCAGGGGATTTATCATATAAATTTCTTGATAATTATGGTGATGTTTCTATATATAATAACACTGATCAATCTGAAATCTCTGATAGAATTTCGGATGCAGAGATAGTTTTAACTAATAAAGTTTCTATTTCTAGAGAGATTATGGATAAAGCTAATAGTTTAAAATTTATATGCCTATTATCAACAGGATACAATATTATTGATATAGAAGCCGCAAAAGAAAATAATATAGCTATAAGTAATATTCCTGATTATTCTAGCATGGCTGTTGCGCAGTTTACATTTTCTTTGATATTACAATTTTATTCTCGTATTTCTACATATAATAAAATTGTTAAATCTGGAGAATGGGGAACAAGTGGAAAATTTTGTATATATAATGGGGAACAAGTGGAAAATTTTGTATATATAATGGGGATACTTATGAATTATTTAATAAAACTATAGGTCTTATTGGATTTGGAAGTATCTCGCAAAAAGTTTCGGAAATTGCAAAATCGTTTGGGATGAATATTCTTGTATATTCTAGAACTGTAAAAAAAGAATATGAATCTGATATTTTGACTTTTGTTGATAAAGAATATTTGTTTAAAAATAGCGATATAATATCTATACATTGTCCTCTAAATAAAAATACATATAATATGGTTAATAAAGATTTAATAGATCTTATGAAACCTAATGGCATAATTATAAATACAGCACGAGGAAGTATAATAAATGAAGTTGATTTATCCACTGCATTAAATCATGGAAAAATCATGGGAGCAGCGATGGATGTGGTTTCTGTAGAGCCAATAGAAGATACAAACCCTCTTTTAACTGCGAAAAATTGTATAATAACTCCTCATATGGCCTGGAGTCCAATTGAGTCAAGAGCTAGAATGTTAAAGATTTGTGAAAAAAACATAATATCTTTTATAAAAGGAAATCCAATTAATAGAATAAAATAAAAATAGCTAAAAAGATTTAAAATCTTTTTAGCTATTTTTATTTTATTCTATTAATATCTAAAACACATTTATTACAAAGATTTTTTCCTTTGAAATCAGAAATATCATCAGAACTAGTGCAAAAAATGCAGGAAGGTTGATATTTTTTAAGAATTATACTATTATTATCTACATATATTTCTAAAGAATCTTTTTTTTCTATTGAAAAAGTTTTTCTAAGTTCCATAGGAAGAACTATACGACCAAGTTCGTCTACAGGTCGAACAATACCAGTTGATTTCATTTTTGCCTCCAAATATGTTAAATGTAAATTTATTTTTCTTGTGAAAATTATTATATCAATTATGGTAAAAAAAGTCAATATAATACTAATAATGGTTTTTTTTCGTATTATAATGTAACTTTTTATTAAATAATGCTAATTAAATTATAAAAACACATAAAAAATTATTTTAAATGTCGAAATAGTTAATATGTATATAATATATACATATTTTAGTAAAATATGGGTTGCAATAAAATAGTATTTTATGTATTATGATATAATATTAAAACAAAAGGGAGATTCAATAATGTCAAATAGACTTCTTCAAGGTATTGTTCATCAAATGAGGGATACGATTGATAGGATTATTGGAGTCATTGATGAAAGCGCGATAGTTATTGCTTGTAGTGAATTATCAAAAATAGGCAAAAAAAAAGACTTTATAACAGTAGAAAATTCTGATATATATCATACTTTTACAAAAGATGGATATACATATAAATTTTTTGGTCCTCATTTGAGACCTGAATATGCTGTTTTTGTTGAAGGAATCGATGGAATAGCTAAAAATTATGTTCAACTTTTAGCTGTTTCTCTTTCTAATATAAAACATTATTATGATGAGAAATATGATAAAAATAATTTTGTGAAAAATGTTGTTTTAGATAATATTTTACCTGGAGATGTATATGTAAAATCAAGAGAGCTACAGTTTAAATCTGATGTGAATAGAGTTGCCCTTATTATTAGAGTTTCAAAATCTAAAGATTTATCAGCATATGATATAATTTTAAATTTATTTCCAGATAGAGCTTCTGATTTTATTTTTACGATAAATGATACAGATATAGTTTTAATTAAAGAGATAAAAGACAATGTTTCTAAAGAAGATATAGAAACACTTTCATTATCTATTGTTGATACTTTAGGAAGTGAATTCTATATAAAGTCTGCTATTGGAATAGGAACTATTGTTAGTGGAATAAAAGATTTTGCTAGATCTTTTAGAGAAGCTCAAATAGCTTTAGAAGTGGGAAAAGTTTTTGACACAGAAAAATCGATAATTACATATGAAAATTTAGGCATTGCTAGACTAATTTATCAGTTGCCATCAACTTTATGTGATACATTTTTAAAAGAAGTTTTTAAAAATGGATCCATAGATAATTTAGATCAAGAAACCCTTTTTACTATACAAAGTTTTTTTGAAAATAACTTAAATGTATCGGAAACATCTAGAAAATTATTTGTTCATAGAAATACTCTTGTGTATAGATTAGAAAAAATTAAAAAAATAACAGGGTTAGATTTAAGAGAATTTGATCATGCAATAATATTTAAAATTGCTTTAATGGTTAAGAAATATTTAATTTCTAATCCTATAAAGTTTTAAATTTATTATTAAAGAGGTAAAATATGATTAGTTTAATAGACGTAGATTTAGTTTATGAAAATGGAACTAGAGCTCTTAATAAAATAAATATAGAAATTTTAAAAGGAGAGTTTGTTTTTATAGTTGGATCTTCTGGAGCGGGAAAAAGTTCTATATTAAAACTTCTTTTGAGAGAAAGTAAAGCAACTCGCGGTGTTGTACGTGTAAATGGATTTAATTTAAGTGCGATTAAATCTAAAAAAATAAGTCAATTTAGAAGAACCTTAGGTGTAGTTTTTCAAGATTTTAGACTTATACCTACCTTAAATATATTTGAAAATGTTGCTTTTGCTTTGAGAGTTATAGGTGAAAAACAAAAAATTATTAAACAAAAAGTACCTAAAATTTTGAAAGAATTAGGAATATTACACAAAATGAAGGCAATGCCTTCACAGCTTTCAGGTGGAGAACAACAAAGAGTTGCACTAGCTAGAGCACTTATAAATGATCCTTCTATAATTATTGCTGATGAACCGACAGGAAATATAGATCCAGAACTTTCTGAAGATATAGTTGAACTTTTAAAAAAAATAAATTTAAAAGGAACTACAGTAGTTATGGTAACTCATGAGCATACTCTTGTAAATTATTTTGGTGGAAGAGTTCTTAATATAGATAAAGGTTTAGTGGTTTCTGATAGTTATATAGGAGGTAAAAATGAAATCAAATAGTTTTTTTTATCTTATAGTTCAGGGTGCCCGTAACTTGTGGATGCATAGTCTTATGACGATGGCTTCGATTGCGGTGCTAACAACATGTTTATTACTTGTTGGATTTGCAATATTATTTACTATAAACGTTAATAATATGGTTTCTCATGTCGAAAAACAAAATGAAGTAGTTATATTTATAAAAGATGGAACTAGCCAGATACAAATGGAAGATATAGGAAATTTTTTAAAACAACATGAACTTGTAGATAAAATTGATTTTATTTCTAAAGAAAAAGCTTTAAAAATAGAAAAAGATAGACTAGGAGATGAGGCAATTCTTTTAGAAGGTTTAGATAAAGATAATCCTTTGCCAGCTTCTTTTAGTATTATTATATCTGATCTTGAAAAGATAAATTCTGTTGTTACTGATATAGAACAATTTGAATATGTGGAAAAAATAAATGTGTCTACACAAGTTACAGATACACTTATATTGATTAGGCAGATTGTCCAATCTTCTGGCGGTGCTGTAGTTATTGCTCTTTTAATCGTTTCTCTTGTTATAATTGCAAATACAATAAGATCTTCCGTTTTTACTAGAAGAAGAGAGATAAGTATTATGAAATATGTTGGTGCTACTAATAGTTTCATAAGATTCCCCTTTATAATAGAGGGTATATTTATGGGTATATTGTCCGCTGGGGCTGCTTTTTTTATAACTTGGGGTGGATATACAGCATTTATATCAATAATATCCACATCTACCAATACATGGATAGAAAGTATAGCTACATCTTTATTAAATTTTAAAGATGTCATGTTTTATATATTATATAGCTATGTTATTTCTGGAGTTATTATAGGAACTTTGGGAAGTGGAATGAGTATAAAAAGCCATCTAAAGGTTTAATCGAAAGGATTTTTTTATTTTATGAATAATAAGACTTTAAAAAAATGTTCGACTTTTTTGTTAATTTTTTCTGTTGTAATATCTAGTTTTTCTGTAACTGTTATTAATTCTAAATCTGTATTAGCACATCCAATAGGTGAACTTGAAGATCAGTATAATGGTGTTGAAGAAGCACAAAAACTTATTGAGTCAAAGATACTAAAATCAGAAGAAGAAAAGCAATTAGAATTAAAAAAGCAGCAAGATATAAACTTTCAAATTTCTAGAATACAATCTGAGATTGTTCGCTTAGAAAAAGAAATAAATCGAACTGAAGAGAATATAAAAGATTTAGAAGAACAGATACTAGTTCTTGAAGATGAAATATATAGCAAATATGAACTTTATAAACTTAGACTTAAAGCTCATCATATGTCAGGAGATAGTGGTTTTTTAGATATATTATTTAATTCTACAGGATTAGGTGACTTATTTAGAAGGGTTGAATCTATTACAAAGATAAAAGATTATGATAAAAAGCTCATTAATGATTTAATGGAAGCGAAAGAAAAGATTGAATTATCAAATGGGACTTATACCTTAACAGAAACATCATCTCC
>CAMTHN010000005.1 GCA_947072265.1 uncultured Clostridia bacterium
CTTTTAGAGTATATAAACACAATATATAAAAAAGATAAAACTTTTTCATTTGTTGTTTGCGGATCTCTATACTTAGCGTCGGATATAAGAAAATTTATAAAAGACACTATATGACAAAATTTATAAATAAAACCCTTTATGATATTTAACATAAAGGGTTTTATTTATATGTTAGACAAGACATAAATCTTTTAGGAGGTTATTATTTAAATATGGGAATAAAAATAGAGAAGATAGATAAAAATTTAATTGCATATATAGATGGAGATATAGATCACCACTCAGCAAAAGATATTAGAGAACAGATAGATATAGAGATTAAAAATTATCTTCCTTCAAAACTAATATTAGATTTTAAAAATGTTTCTTTTATGGATAGTAGTGGGATAGGCCTTGTCATGGGACGGTATAAATCGATGAAATCAATAGATGGAGGGATCCAATTAAAAAATCTTTCAAGCCATATATCAAAGGTTATGAAGCTTGCTGGAATAGAAAAAATATTAAAGATAACTAACATTTAGTTTTGGGGGATAGAATATGAAAAACCTTTTAAATGAAGTAAAACTTATAATTCCTAGTAGATCATCAAACGAGAGTTTTGCAAGAACAGCTATAACCTGTTTTTTTGCACAACTAGATCCAACTTTAGAAGAAGTTGCAGATATTAAAACCGCTGTCTCTGAAGCTGTAACAAACTCTATTGTACATGGATATAAAAATGAAATAGGAAATATATATATCCAAGGAAAAATTTTTGAAAATAACGAAATATACATAAAAATAAAAGATAAAGGTTGTGGAATACCCGATATAAATCAAGCTTTAGAGCCACTATTTACAACATGCACAACAGGAGAAAGAGCGGGACTAGGATTTGCTGTTATGCAATCTTTTATGGATAGATTGAGGGTTTTTTCATCTTTGGATAAAGGAACTACTGTTATTTTATCAAAAAAACTTTCTTCTAAAAAAAATATTGATTAAAGATCGTACATCAAAAGACGAATTTATAAAATCAAATCTTGGACTTGTTCATTCTTGTGCACACAAGTTTAAAGGTAGAGGAATTGAATATGATGACCTTTTTTCATCAGGCTCTATGGGGCTTATTAAGGCTTTTGATGGATTTGACGAAGACAGAGGAGTAAAATTTTCAACCTATGCTGTTCCTGTAATTTTAGGAGAGATGAAAAGACTATTTAGAGATGGTGGAGCTTTAAAAGTTAGTCGAAGTTTAAAAGAACTTTCTTTAAAAGTTGTTCGAGAAAAGGAAAGAATTCTCAAAAAAACTGGAATAGAACCTTCCCTATCTCAAATTTCCGAATCTTTAGATGTTTCTATAGAAAATGTTATAGAAGCTATAAACTCTAGTCATCACCCTATATCTCTAACTATAAATGATGATGAAGATGATGAAAATAAGCAAATTGATATTAAAACAGATAATATTGAGGACAAAATATCTGATATAATATCTTTAAAAGAAGTTCTTCTTCTTTTACCAGAAAGTGATAGAAAACTAATAATATATAGATATTTTCAAAATAAAACACAGAAAGAAACTTCTCAACTTCTAAAAACTACGCAAGTTCAAATATCTAGAAGAGAAAAAAAAATTCTTTTATATCTAAGACAAAAATTAATTAACTAATATTTTAACATAATATGCCTATATTTCATAAAATAAAATACACTACTTATAGGAGGCATATTATGGAAATATTAAACATAACTACTATATCTATCATTATTATTACAAGTATAATAGGATTGGCCAGTATTGTATCTGCTATCATACATAAATCAACGATAAGCCAAAACCAACATCTAATCTCAATAGTTCCTTTAAGCGGGCATGTAGAAAAAATAGAATATATAATTAGATCTATGCTTATACAATTTCAACAAACAAATATAGTCAATAGCCAGCCCTATATCATCATTATAGATATGGGAATAGATGATGAAACAAAAAAAATATGCTGTTTATTTGCAGAAAAAAATAATAATATATCTATATGTAAGCAAGATGAATTACCTAGTTTTATAAAATCAAATTTTATTTTGTATAATAAATAGAAAAAACCTTTGGATATCCAAAGGTTTTTTTCTATTTATATAATCTATATGATATAATATAATTATATAATTTATAGATGAGGTCTAAAATAAATGGAGAATAATAATCTAAAAAGCATAACTGGATATATTGAAAATATACTTTTTAAAAATGAAGAAACTGGATTTGGCGTTGTAGAAATAATATTTGATAATCTATTACTAGTTGTTGTAGGAAACCTTTCTTCTTTAAATGAAGGAGAAGATGCAACTTTTTATGGAGAGTTTATCGCACACCACAAATATGGACAACAATTTAAAGCTTCTGCTTTCGAAGTTAGGATGCCAGAAACAAAAAAGGCAATATTAAAATATCTATCATCTGGAGTTATCAAAGGAATCGGTATTTCAACAGCAAGAAAAATTGTAGATCTATTTGGAGAGGAGACATTTAATATTATAGAAAACTCTCCAGATTCTTTATTAAAAATAAAGGGAATATCCCCAACAAAATTAAATACTATAATATATGAATATAATAAAATTTGTGGTATAAAAAAAATTATTTTGTTTTTATCAAAATACAATATAACAACTATAAAAAGTATAAAAGTGTGGAAAATTTTTGGAAATCAAGGGATATCTTTCATAAAATCAAATCCATTTATACTAACAGATTCTGATATTGATATTGATTTTGAAACTGCAGATTCTATTGCAGAAGATATGGAAATACAAAAAAATAATTCGAACCGAATATCATCTGCACTAAAATTCATCCTATCTCACAACAAGCAAAATGGACACACTTCTTTACCAAAAGAAACACTTATCTCCCTTGCTATATCTTTATTAGATATATCAGAATTAGACATATCCAATGTAATAGATGATGAAGTAGAAAAAGGAAAATTTATAGAACTTTTTAAGAATAGATCATATATATATATATCAGAAATATTTGAGGAAGAAATAAATATTTCTGAAAGAATAAAACTATTATTATCAAAAAATATTCCTTTTAAAAAAAAATACTCTGATATGGAAATTCAAAAATTAATATCTTCTATAGAGAAAGAAAATAATATAGCGTATGAAAATATTCAAAAAAAAGCCATAGAATCAGCTTTAACAGAAAATATAATGATTCTAACAGGTGGCCCTGGAACTGGTAAAACTACAACATTAAACGCAATTATAAAAATTTTAGAATTAGAAGGAAATAAAATAATTCTATCAGCTCCAACTGGTCGTGCAGCCAAAGTTTTATCAAATGTAACTGATAGAGATGCCAAAACTATCCATAGAATTTTAGAAGTGGGATTTAATCAATTTGATAAAACCATATTTATTAAAAATGAAAATAATCAACTTAAATGCGACGTCGTTATAATTGATGAAATGTCTATGGTGGATACATCTCTATTCTCATCTTTTATAAAAGCTCTACCCGAATATTGCAAGATAATTATAGTTGGAGATTATGACCAGCTTCCGTCTGTTGGTGCAGGAAATATAATTAAAGATCTAATAGATAGTAAAATAGTTCCTACTATCTATTTAAAAGAAATTTTCAGACAAGCAAAGTCTAGCCTAATTATAAAAAATGCTCATCTAATAATAAATGGAGAAAAACCTATATTAGATAAAAAAGATAGCGATTTCTTTTTTATAGAGCAAAATAATGCAGAAAAAATATCTAAAACAATAATTGATCTTGTATCATATAGGCTTGCAAAAAAATACGATTTTTCACCTATAAAAGATATACAAATATTATGTCCCTCAAAAAAATCTATTGTTGGTACAACCTCTTTAAATAAAGATATACAAACAGTAATAAATCCAATATCTAAAGAAAAAGCTGAAGTTAAATATAATGATAATATATTTCGTGTTGGAGATAAAGTTATGCAGGTTAAAAATAATTATAATATTCCTTGGGAAACAGATCAAAAAAAAGGTCTAGGCGTTTTTAATGGAGATATAGGAATAATACTATCTTTATCTAAAAAGGATGATAAAATAATTATAACTTTTGAAGGGAAAATAGCAACATATAATTATGACTCTCTTTCAGAACTAGTTTTAGGATATGCAATAACAATCCATAAAAGCCAAGGAAGCGAATTTAAAGCAGTAATAATTCCTATATTAGAAGGATATGATAAACTATATTACAGAAACCTTTTATATACCGGCGTAACTCGTGCAAAACAAATTTTAATTCTTATTGGATCTGCCCAAAGAATTCAATTTATGATAAATAATAATAAAAAAATGTTTAGATATACAGGTTTGAAATTTTTATTACAAGAAGGTGATTAAAATTATTTCTAATTTATTAAATGTGTTTTTTCCTAAAAAATGCATCTTTTGTTCTGATATAATTGAAATGACTAGTATTTGTTGCTCTACCTGCTATTTAAATCTTCCTTTTACAAAAATATCTGTCTGTAATATATGTAGTAAAGATAATTGTATATGTACTAATGAAAAATGGTTTTTTGATAAAATAATCTGTCCTTTTAGCTATCAAGAACCTGTAATAACCTCTATAAAAAATTTTAAATTTAGGGATAAAATTAATTATGCTAAAACAATATCAAAATATATGATAAATAAATTAAATGAATTTCCTAAAACTATAAAAGAAACAGATCTTATAATACCTATTCCGATGACGCCTAAGGATAAATTTAAAAGAGGATTTAATCAATCTGAAATTATTGCAAAAAATATTGGAAAAATCTTAAATATAGATACAAATTTTAAAATAATGATAAAACAAAAATCCACAGAAAAACAGCATAAACTAAATAAAAAACAAAGAAAATTAAATTTAATAAATGCATACAAATGTATAAAACCAGAATACATACAAGGAAAAAATATTCTAATCTGTGATGATGTTTCTACAACTGGTTCAACTTTAAATATTTTTTCACATTGCCTAAAACAAAATGGGGCAAAAAAAATAAGCTGTATTATTTTTGCAACAACACAGCTATAATTTATATAATATTAGAAAGATATTTTATATAATCTTTTAATTCATTTTTTGTTTCTGGATGAGAAAGACCAACATCTATGGAAGCTTTTAATATTCCAAATTTATTTCCCATATCATATCTTTCTCCAATAAAATCGACCCCTATTATTCCCTCTTCCAAACAAACAACCTTCATAGCATCAGTTAGTTGAATTTCTCCGCCAGATCCCTTGTTTGTTTTTTCTAATATATCAAATATTTTAGGTGTTAAAACACATCTACCTAATATAGAATAAAGAGAAAATTCTTCTCCTGTTTTTGGCTTTTCTATCATATCGCTTATATCAAATATATTTCCTTCTTTTTTAGAAAGCTTCATAGATGAATATTTATATATATCTTTTTGAGAAACCTGTTTAATTCCAACTACAGATTTGCCATATTTTATATGTGCATCACAAAGCTGTTTACATGTCGGATTTTCTCCTACTATAACATCATCTCCATATAAAACGGCAAAACTTTCATCTCCTATAAACTCTTTCCCTAATAAAACAGCATCCCCTAAACCTTTTGCCTCTTTCTGTCTAATAAAATATATATTTGCTAGATTTGAGATATCTCTAACTTTTTTATAAAGGTCTATTTTATTACTAGATATTAATTTTTCTTCTAATTCTGGATTATAATCAAAATGATCTTCTATTAAATATTTACCTCTACTAATAACTATTAAAATATCTTCTATACCACTTCTCACAGCTTCTTCAACTATATACTGTATAGAAGGTTTATCAACGATAGGAATCATCTCTTTTGGTAAACACTTGGTTAAAGGAAGAACCCTTGTTCCAAATCCAGCTGCTGGTATTATTGCTTTTTTTATCTTCATATACTTTTTACAACACCTATCCTAAAAAAATGTAGACATCCAAGATATAATTGTTGGTATAAATAAAATAAGAAATGCAATTGCAAATACCCCAATTCTAGAAACTCCACCTCTATTTGTTATATTTAAAATATATTCTTCTTCAGAAATAGAATTCTTTTTTATACGCTTTATCTTTTTTATAACATTTTTATAATATATATGATTAAAGGAAAAAGCTATATAAAACTTAATAAAAAAAGACAACATTATAGATATAAAAGACAGCATTACAAATGATTGGGAACTATTTGGATAAATAGTTGTCAATACACTTGGTATAGACATTAAAAAAAACAGAATTATAAGAAAAATAGCAAATAAATTAATTTTTCTGTATATAAAATAATAAAAATCTAAAAACAAGCAAGAAAGATTTATAATATATTTTTTTCCATTTTTTTTATCAAATTCCCTAAATTTTGGTATAAAATAATTTGAATTTTCTCCTACAAAAATAGCAATATCTTTAACAGGAATTCCTGCTATATCTTCACCGCTATCTATAATATCTTTATTTTGACCAAAAAAGCTTGACGGATATTTTTGAAAAGATTGCATATTTTTATTTAAATCTCCGCCACAAGATTCACAAAAAATTCCACTAAAGTCATTTTCTTTTCCACATTTATTACATATAGACTTGTCTTGTGATGTGCTTTTTGTAAAATCTATTGGATGTTCTTCTTTCCAAAAAAAATCTTCGCTATCTGTGAGTTTATCTTTATGATAGCTACAAAACCCTTGTTTCTTAAAACATTCACGATGAGAAGGTGCCCCACATTCAGGACATACAACTATATCGCTATTTCCTTCTATTTTTATAGAACATATAACACAGTCTTCATTTAAAAATTTATTCATTCAATACCTCCGTATATCGATGCTTAAACTAATTATATCATCTTATTATTTCTTTTTCAAATAATAAATCTTTACTTTATAAATATTCTATAATATAATATTTATAAAAGAGAGATGGAGTTTATATTTATATATGATAACATTTGATGATATTAGTTTTAAGTATAAAAAACTTAAAATTAATTTAGAAGAATTATATTCTTCTTTAAAAATTTCTACCCTACAATTAGAGCTAAAAAATTTGGAATCTATTGCTTCTAAAGAAGATTTTTGGAAAAATATAGAGATGAAATCTATATTAAAAACTATAAAATCTATCTCCAATACTATAAAAATATATAATGATATATCTTTTTCTTTAAAAGATATATCAGAATTTTTAAATATTGCTATAGATGATAATGACTATTCTATGATAGATGATATATTTAAAAATATACAAATAGTTGAAAAAAAAATAGAAGATCAGACTATAAGCACTCTATTTTCATATCAATATGATAAAAATAATGCAATTATAACTTTGCACGCTGGATCTGGTGGAAAAGATGCCCAAGATTGGACACAGATGCTATATCGTATGTATACCAGATGGGCAGAATTTAAAAAATTTAAAATATCTGTAATATCATTTTTGGATGGCGAAGAAGCTGGTTTAAAATCTATTTCTTTAACAATTATTGGACAAAACGCTTACGGACTTTTAAAATCTGAAGTTGGTGTACATCGTCTTATTCGTATATCTCCTTTCGACTCTTCTGGACAGAGGCATACTTCATTTGCCTCTGTCGAAGTTGTACCAGAAATAGACGATGACATCATTATAGATATAAAAGACACCGACCTTAAAATAGATACATTTCGTGCCAGCGGCGCTGGTGGACAGCATATAAATAAAACAGAATCTGCTGTTAGAATTGTCCATATTCCTACTGGTATAACTGTGTCATGTCAAACTCAAAGAAGTCAAGGAAAAAATAAATCTACCTGTTTAAAAGTTTTAAAATCTAAACTATTTGAAATTAAACAACAAAAAAATCTAGAAAAAATTGAAGATATAAAAGGTTTTAAAAAAGAAATTTCTTGGGGATCACAGATTAGATCATATACTTTTATGCCATACACCCTTGTTAAAGACCATCGAACTAATTATGAAGAAGGAAATATTTCATCTATTATGGATGGAAATATAGATGGTTTTATAAAGGCTTATTTAAAAAAAGAGAAGATTAAATAATCTTCTCTTTTTTTATAATATTTACATCTAACTTATTATATGGAATTGTTATTCCTTCTTTATCAAAATTAGATTTTATATTCTCATGTAGATAAAATTTTAAATCAAAATAATCATCCAATTTCACCCATACTTTAATAGACAAAGTTATACAACTGTCTGAAAACTCAGAAATATTTACAACTGGTTTTGGATCTATTATACTAATTTCAGATTGTTTAATAATATTTTTTAAAATTTCTTTAGCTTTATTATAATCATCATCATAACCTATGCCTATTGTTAAATCTAGTCTTCTAGTTTTTTCCTCTGAATGATTGGTTATAGCTTGATTTGAAACTATGCCATTTGGAATATATATAGTTTTTCTATCATATGTATGAAGCTTTGTATGTAAAACAGATATACTGTCAACCACACCTTCAACTTTTTCAACTTCTATATAATCCCCTATATTAAATGGCTTAGAAAATAAAATCAACATTCCTCCTGATAAATTTGCCAAAGTATCTTTTACTGCAAGAGAAATTGCTAAACCTATAACCCCTAAAACCGCTACAAGAGAATTTAAATCTGCTCCTAAATTCGAAAATATTATTATAAATAAAATTATATATAACATAATTTTTAATATTGATATCAAAAACACGCTTATAGTCTTATCTAATTTGCTTTTTTCTATAGCCTTTTTTAATGCTTTATTTAAAAATTTAATAACAAAAAAGCCAATAATAAAAATAATTAAAGAAATAATAATTTTTTCACCATATGCATCTATAAAATGTTTTATTTTCATACTTACCACTCTCTAATATTTAAAATAATAAAAGGAAAGGAGTTTTAACACCTTTCCTTTTATTATTTATATTTAAATTCTATTTCATTTATATTCTATAAATAATCATCTGCAACAAAAGTATAGTATTGTTTTATTTTTGATAATCTTCTCATATGTGAAATTATTTCATGTGCATCACCTAGATCAACCTGGGTATCTCTATTAGTATCTATTAATGATCTTATAATTTCTGGTGTAAATAAAGGCTTTATATCTGTTCCAAATCCTAAAACATAATCATTTATTATCTTGCTATCTTTAGAATCTATAACACCATTTCTATCTAAATCTCCTAATTTATGGATAACTTTAACAGTTCTTTCATCCTCTGCAAGAATTTCTATCTCTCCTGTTTCAGGATCTATATTCTTTCCTTTTAGAGTATATTTTATAACTAAATCTTGTTGAAAAAATCCTGTAGGATTATCTATAATTATATTAAGATTTATAGATTCATTATTTAAATATTTTGGCAAAGAAACTGAATTAGTTGAACCTTTTTTAGAAATAGTTCTTTCAACATCTTTAGTTACATCGATACCCTTATCATCAGTAGCTAAAAATGTATCTCTAAAATTATGATCATAGTAGGCATATATATTTGTTTCTTTATCTTTTCCAGACTCTATATCTGAAGCTAAAGCATTTCCTTTACCTAGAGTAATTTTTGATAATATTTTCTCACTTATATTAACTGTTATTTCAGCTATAAAATTATCAGGATTTATTACTCCTTCTCTTGGCATGAAAGGTGCTTCTAATATATGTGTTCCAATAACACTTGAGTCAACTGTTGGATCTTTAAACTTCCAATTTCCTAAAGGAATATTGTCTAATGTATATTCTCCATTTTCAAAACCACTGTCTTTATCTGCTAATACGGGAACTTTATTAGCAACAGCAGGTAGTGTTCCTAAATCAAATCCTGGAATAAGCTCAATAGTATCTATTTTTATACTACTTACTATTTTATTATCTATAGCTTTAACATTATGTGGTATTGCAATACTTTCATCTTTATCATCTATAGCTTGAGCTGTGGTTCTATATTCTCCACCACGATTTATACTAGCGTTTTTTTCATCGCTTCCACGATCGATATTAACAGTTACAGACCCATCTGTAGTTGCCATTTTTTCCCCTAATATATTTCCTTCTGGATCGTAAACTTTTATCACTGTTCCTCTTGGTACAGACTTCTCTCCTTTAACATTACCAATAGTTAATGTTCTTGTTCTATTTATTTGATCAATAGTATCAGTAATATTTTCTGGAGATGGAACAACTATCTCAGGATCAACAGGCCCAGGCTTTTCTACAACATCAAATATATTATCAGGTCCTGTTGTTTCATAAAGAACTGTAGTATCTACAATATCTTCAGAATTATAGTATGAAAGTAATAATGATGATGGATCTATAGCAAAGATAGACTCTCCTGGTGTATTTTGAGGATTTTCTTTTATTTGAAATACATATGAACTTAAAATATTTTGATCAGATGTATTTTTTTGTAAAAATAAAAGTTTTGATTTATCATATACAGGAGGATCCACCTCATATCTTCCACTATAATATATAGCTCGTATATTTGGATGTTTCAAAGTTCCATAGTCTAAATAAGCTGGATATTCTATTAAAAGTTTTTCATAAGAATTTTCTTCTTTTAAAGTTAAAAAATCTGTATTTAAACCAGTTTTTGGGAAACCTACGTTAAAATAATCTTTTGTTTCTTGATCTAATTCTGTATGAAAACCTCCTACAGATTCTTCCATGATTCCAGCACCTGTAATACCTAAATAATCAACAACACCTTTATCATAATGTAGAATATGCTCCAGAGAAGCAAATCCATAGTTAGGAGAAAGATTATCTAATGAAATTGTTACAACTACTTTCTCCCCCGGATAAACCTGTGAAATTTCTTTTCCCATGGAAATACCTTTATCATCTTCGATAAACTCATGAATTTTCAAATTATATTTTGGGACTTCAGTTTTTCCCCAATCTAATCCTATTCTTTTATTTGCATTAATCGCAAAACCAATACTACTAGGCATAAATAGACTTAAAAATAATACAAAACATATAAATAAAGAAACTATTCTTCTAGTATAGTTTTTGTTAAGCATAAAATTATCACTCCCTAAGTAAAATATAGAAAATTAAATATCAAATCATAAATCAATATTTATAATCTATTCTTATTTATGTATTATATACATAATAAATAACCTTTGCAACAGAAATACGTAAAAGGCGATAATTATTAACTAGTTTTAATGTAGATGTTATTTTATATTAATAATTTTGTAAATATATATATAAAATAAAGATATGAAAATTTCTTTTCATATCTTTATCATGTTTATTTGATATTTTTTTATTTATTTATAGGTTCATCATCAGATATAAAGGAATATATTTGTCTTATTTTCTCTAATCCTGTCGTATGTTGTTGTATTTTAGATGAATCACTTAAATCTACTTGCCCTTCTTTTGTAATGTCTATAAGATATTTTAGAGTTTCTGGATTATTTATAATATTCAATTTTTCTGTATATCCCAATACAAAATCATTAATAATATCTCTATCTGCAGCTTCTATAAATCCATTTCTATCTATATCACCTAATCTATGTAAAACTTTAACTTTTCTAGAAATTGATATCTCTGTTCCATCTATATCTATAAATGAATATATAATTTCAAAGTTTTTAATAACTATCTTTGTAGCATCCAATATAGAATTATTTAAATCATCTAATCTTTCATTGCTTTTAAACTCTGGTAGTTTAAAATCAACTATAGAATCAGATATAACTTTTCTTTCGACTTTAGATGTAACCTCTATACCATAGCTATTTATAGCTTTAAAATCATCTCTAAATGCTAGCCCATAATACTGATATAATGTTGTTATATCGTCTTTACCATCTTCAATATCTTTATCTAGTGCATTTCCATTACCTAAAATAATCTCTGGTGTAGCAATTCTATTAATAGATATATTTCCTATACTTGTGAAGGTATCATCTTTATTTACAATAGTATCTTCTCCTATTATAGTGTCCAAAAATATACTTTTAATAATATGATTTCCTAAAATCATATTATCATCTGGATTTATAAAATTCCATTTTCCAAGATTAACTCCATCAATCTTAGGTTTATCCTTTTCCATAGCTCCTATTGGTGCTTCTAATCCTGTTTTTATGTCAAATGTAATTACAACTTCATCAGCTTTATCATCTAATCCAGCCAAATCAGTTCCAAGAGGTAAATCCCCTAATTTACCCATATTTAAATTTTCTTTTATAAAATTATGCCTTTTTATAACTTCATGAACAACCGCAGTTAATTTATCACCTGAAATAACTGGAACAATTTTATAGCTTCCACCTAGGTTGATGCTTGCATTTTTATCATCTGTTCCTCTATCAAGATTTACGGTTAAAGATCCTCCTGTAGAAGTTCCCCTGCCCAACTCAACTTCATTTTTATCATACACAATAATTTCTGCCCCTGTTGGAACTTCTGTCATACCTTTTAAATTGCCAACTGTAATTGTTCTTGTTCCTGCTTCATGATCTATATCATCTGTTATATTCTCTGCAGTTTTATCTAAAATAATAGGGTTTAAAGGAATTAAATCTTCTATTTCATCAAAT
The DNA here is from genome assembly GCA_947072265.1 of uncultured Clostridia bacterium. GTDB lineage: Bacteria > Bacillota > Clostridia > Oscillospirales > Ruminococcaceae > CAMTHN01. The sequence continues at coordinate 12,595 of CAMTHN010000005.1, forward strand.
ATGCTATGACCTGATTCTACATCCTCTTTAAGATATTTTACTGATGTAAGTGATTCTGTATCATAGTATGAAATGGTTATAAAATTCGGGTCAACCATAAACCCTTCTATTCCAACTGTTATTCCTGGATTATCTTTAACTTCAAATAAATATGATCCTATTATATTGCGATCATCTACACTTTTTTCAAAATCAAATATTTGATCTTTTTCATATGTAGTATTTGCATAATATACATTAGAGTATATAGACCTCATCTTTTCTGGAGCCGTTTCATTATCTATACTACTTGGATATTCTATAAGATAATTTTTATATTTATTTATCCCTCCAAAAGATAATTTTTCTCTATTTGCACCTAATTTTGGAAATCCTATATCAAATATATTCTGAGATATGTCCGATAAATTAAATTCATCTCCACCAATAATACTATCATGCTCTCCTGCTCCAGGGATTCCCAAATAATTAAATCTAGCAGAATCATAAGATATTACGCTATCTAGTCCAGCTATACCATGGACAGAATCAAATTTATCCAACGACATTGTTAAAACAAATTTTTGTCCAGGTATTAATGTGTTATCTCTTATAAGACTTCCTAACTGCCCTACCCCCGTTCCTGTTGGATCCTCTAGATATTCATACATCTTCAAGTTATAAACCGCTTTAGTTTTTTTACTATCCGCACTTACAACACTATTACAATTAATAATTCCTGTAAAGAAAAATATAACTGATAAAAAAATTGAGCCTATTTTATACCTATATGTATTTTTAACCATAATTATCTCTCCTAACATCTAATCTATAAAGAGTGTTTTTACACAATTTTTAAATTACTCATACTATAATTCGACATAGAAGATATAATATTAATGATATTTAGAGATTACATATATTTACAATTTATATTTTTATATAAAAAATAAGGCTAACTAAAAGTTAGCCTTATTTTCAAATTCTAAAACTAGTCGTTTATAGATTTGATTTTATGTTTATTAGTATGAGCGTCTTCACCTTCAACTAGATATCCAAATAGTTGTGGTGCAACTTCAATTATACCAGAAATTAATTTTTCTAGTCTTTCTTGGTTGTGCACTCTGAATGCAGCAGTAGGGTTAAATGATGCACTAAATGGTCCTGCATTAACTAGATTAGCTATATAATCAACATCGCTTTCGCTGTTGTTATATTTTTCTTGTCTTTTAACTATTCTATTAAATAATCCCATATCAGTAGCATTTGTTGTGTCATTTTTTTGTCCAGTTAAGATACCATCTTTGTTGATATCTCCACGTAGATAAATAATATATACATCTTTAGTTACTGGAGGTAATACATTACCGTAAATTGTAGAGCTATAAGTAACTCTATATTTACCATAACTGTTTTCTCCATCTTTACCTAAAGTTAGATCTTCTGTTGAACTATATTCTGGTAAATCTTTTTTACTTCCTGAAGCAATTGTTGTAGAAGAGATGCTAACATATTTTTCAACAAACCTTGTTATTGTATAAGGGTCTGTAAATTCTGTTCCATCTAGATTTACAAGACTAGTTTTAGTATCTCTAAATCCACGATTTACATACATATAAATATCTTTATTTCCTGCAACGCCATGGTTTCCATCTTCCGGTGTAATTATAGGTAGATCAGCAACTTTAACTGTTACAGTTATTTCTAAAGAATCATCGTATATTAGCCAGTTTGCACTTAAATGATTTAATTTACCTTTAAATGTTTTAGTTGCGCCTGGTTCTTGTGGATCAAATCCTGCTAATGTGTTTGGAGTCCAATCAATTATATAAGGTGCAACTGTTCCTGGCATATGTTTGCCTTCTGGAAGAATAAAGTTGCTTCCTTGTGGGAATAGTTTAGATAATTCTTCAAATGAAGATATACTGTTTCCTAAAGGAATCTCCACAGTAGCATCTTTAAATGTCTCATCTGGAGTACCTCTAACAGCAATTATCGATACTGTTCCTTTAGATTGTTCGATTGCATCTGGTAGTCCTAAAATTCCAGAAGTAAAATTATAAACTTTTCCTTTTAATTCAATTTTGGAATCTTGTAGACTATTTGGTATCCAATTAGCTGGAACAAATACTGATGATCCATCGCTTAATTCAACTTCTATGTTTTGAGGTAATAAAGCAATTATAGAATCAATATCTGATGCTTTATTTACTCTTGCATCATCTGCATAAGTTTCTTCAAGCTTATCAGCTGGATCAATTATATCAACAATAGTTTTACTATTATCAACATGTACATTAACAATAACTTCTGATGGAATTGTTGGGTCTTCTGTTAACCATCTTGGTTTTGTTAATGAAACAGCTCCATTAAATTTAAATGTTGCTTTTTCTACTGTAAAGAAATCTTCTGGAAGAGATCCAGGAGCCCATGAAATTGTATAAGGAACTCTTGAATATGATTTATTATCAACTAATTTAATATCTCCATTTTTTGAAGGGAAATATTTAACTAAATCTTCGTATGTAAATATCTCTTCACGTTGTTCTTGTGTTAAGAATATATCCATAGGAGTTTTAACATCTAGAGACCCTTTAACAGCTGTTACAACTGATTTAGCATCAAGTTGTACTTTAACGCCATCTACAGAAGAAGTATAAGAATATGATTCTTTTTTATATTCAATTTTATCTTTTGTAGAACCATTGATTGCTGATACAAAATTCCAATTAGCTTTCATATATCCAATTGAAACAACTTTTCCATCAACTAATTTTCCAACTTCTAATAAGTTTGGTAAAGTTAGATCAGAAATATCTTGTGTTGTATCTGCTTTTTCAATAAGTTTATCATCAGCAGATGTTAGATGACCTTTAAATGGATCTACAGCGTCTTCTGTATTTGGATCATCTGGATAAGTCGGTAATGGGTCTATTATAACTACATCATCCATATCGTCAATTTTAACTGTGATAGTTATACTCTTAACATCGTTATAAGTTAACCATCTATCGATAGGTCCAGTAGTTATCGCACCTGTAAATTTAAATTCTTTTCCAGAAACGCTTGTATCCCAATCGCCTGGAAGAGCATTTGGTGTCCATGCTATTGAATATGTAGGTCCAACAACATTTCCGAATATGCTTCCGAATAGTTCTATATTTCCGTTTGATTTAGGGAACATAGCTAATAATTCAGCATAAGTTACAGTGCTATCTTTTGGTAATATAATAGTGGAGTCTTTAACTTCTGCAGGTAGTTTACCTGTAACAGGTGTAACTATTGCTTGTTGTCCTGCAAGTTGTTGATGTGCAACAACACCATTTATATTTGTTTTATAAGTATAAGTTTGTCCTTTAGGATCGAACTTATTATTAACTCCTGAGTCTGGTCCCCAATTTGCAACAAGTGTTAAAATTCTACCATCAGTTTTAACAGCTTTTACAGTTGTTGGGAATAATACGTCAATTACATCTTTATCTGATTTTGTATCTTTTAATTTTTCATCATCTGAAGATGTATAAACTGGAGCAACTGGCATAATATAATCGAAGATTGGAGGTGTCATTCTTATATACATATGTGCATATCTTCTAATTGTATTGTTAGCCTTAGTTCCTACGTTAACAACTTTCATATTACCTGTAGGAATAGCAATAGTATTTTCTTCAAACAATGTACTTGTTTTAACTATTCCAATACTATTAAGATCAGAACCAGCTCCAAAGAACCAATCACCTAAAGCAGCTTTTGCACTATAAGTACCAGATTCTGAACCTGTACTTGGATTATATGTAACAGTAGCATCTTTTGGTAATGTAGGTAGTTTGTCATCCTCATCAGTTCCTTTTTTAGAAATAACGTCATTAATTGGACGTCCAATTTCTAATGTTGGTTCTGTAGGTGTTGTAAGAGTTGAATCTATTTTAATATTATTGTCTCTTGGATTTGTTTTAACAGAAACTTTATCAGATTCTAGTTTTCCTGGTAATGTTACGGAAACTCCAAAATCTCCACCTAAGTTAGATTTATCATTTCTTTCAATTGTAAACTTAGCTGGTTTTTCTTCTGTCGTTGTTTCGGTTAAAGTATATGTACTCATTAGAACATTATCAGGTGAGTATATTTTAACTATAGAGTCTTTTGGAATAAATGTTCCATCACTCATTTTTGAAACTTGAGCATCTCTTATACCAGTATAAACATCAGCATTACTGATTATTATGCTATTAACATCTGGTAGATTTATTTCAATGTCAACTTCAGGATCAACTGGTGGGTTAAATACCCCATCAAAATCAGCGTCTCCAGATCCACCTTTAACAACATGAGCTGAATCTACATAATTTTCTCCAGTAAAATTAGAAAGAACTATAGATCCGTCATCAGTGAAAACTGAAATTGCTTTAACTCCAACTGTTGGGTTTGGTTTATCATTAACTTTAAATACATAAACCCCAATTGTTTCATCATCACTAGAACCTGTGAAATTAGAGTCTTTATTATAATCTACTCCAGCTTCACCATTTGTGTTATAGCTATAAACTTCTATCTGTCTTTGTCCTTCAACAGCAGAGTCTAGATAACCCATAGGATCAAAATTACTTACACGGAATTCACCGTATGAAGGATTTGCTGGCTTAAACTTTCCAGGGTTTAACTTATTCCAATAATCTTCTTGGAATTTTGTTTGAGTAGATGACTCTGGTGGAATAACTCCACTTACAGTATCAGGACTTGTCATAAGTGTAAGTTGTCCTGGATCATACCCAAGAGAATATTCGATACCATTAAAACCAAAAGGTTTTTCATAGTTTTTCATCTTAACTAAAACTACAACCTCATCTCCTGGTGTTACGATAGCTGTCTCTCCATCTGGATTTAACATATCGCCAAGGCTACCAATGCCTTCTGGATCTACACTAGTTTTATCATACTTATAAAGCTCTAAAGTAAAATCGGCTTTAGTAGTAGTTTTGAAAAAACTTAATGCATCTGCGCTAATACTTTGTGGAACAATAGAGACCATTACAGCAAAACATAAAAATACTGCAACTGCTCTTTTAAAAGTTTTTGGAAACATTATATCCCTCCTGCTTAATTTATATCATAAACTAAGAAATTAGAAAAATCTCTTAGAGTTTATGCAAAATAATTATCAAAATATGAATTCTACATTAACAATTATAAAACATATAAAAAATAAAATCAACTACATTTTCTTTTCATATATTTTATCGTTATCTTGTTAATTTATTTTACTATATGTATTAATAATTATAATATTTTTACTTTAAATGATACTTAAATATCCCTAAATGCAAAATAAGGAAAAAACTTTTAAAGTTTTTTCCTTATTTTAAATTTATTTAACTAGATAAGAATAGTCTTGTTTTATAAACTGTATTCCAGTTCTATCCATTTGGATCCTAAATGCATCATGATGGGTAGAAAATTTATCTCTATCAACATCTATAGCTCTCAAAAAATATGTATTTTTATCTTCATTTATACCTAATTTTATATTCTTATAAATTCTTCTATTAACTTCATTAACTAAAACTTCATCAATTTTAGATATTTCTCCATCATTATTAACATCGCCTCTAAGATAATGAGTTCTAATATCTCTATCAACTTTTATATCCCTTAATCCACTTCTTAAAGGATATGAATACTCAATCTTTCCTGTCTCATTTGGATTTATAGAAAGAGAAGAGATTTTTTCTGTAGAAGAAAATAATCCAATATCCACCTTGTCAGAACTTCCTGGAACTGTAACAATCCTAGAAGCCCTATAGTCAGCATCATAGTTAAATCCATTGTCATCTAAAATACTAAATCCTGTATCTCTAAAATCTTTTTTATAATAAATATTTAAAGTTTTATCATCTATTGGATCGCCCTCTCCTGGATTACCAATATTTAAAACAATATTTTTAGGTTCTCCGATAAGTCTTTGTGTATTTTTAAATTCTTCCACAGAACCAAGCTTATCTTTATCAAATTGATTGTTATAAGTAGTATTATCCTCTGTAACTCCAGAATTAAAAACTGTCATCTCATTTATAGAAGATTCAAAAGTTAAAAAACTATCATCTATACTAGTAGCCATCTGATCTACACTAAAAGTTATAGCTGCTATTACATTATCCCCCTCTAAACCTTTATAAAATTTATTTCCATCTCCATAATTCCCATCTTTAACAGACTGAAGAATAGATAAACTATTTACACCAGCTGTTGGTGAAGCTGTGTCGGTTATAAAATTATCAAAAATATTCTTTTTAAAAGAAACTGCACTATCTCCTGAATTTTCAAGACCACTATCAAAAATATCTTTATCTTTTTGGCTTGATAAAACTTCTCCACCTGCACTTGTAGAGTTAGAAGTTATAGTGATTTTTTTCGAATCATAATTTATATATGTAGCCAAGCTTAAAACTCCATCTTTTAGTATATCTGACCCATTTTCCGAAAGTCTAATTTTAAGCATATAGTTATCTTGAGGGAGGATAAGTCTTTTATCCTCTAATTTATCCCCTATAACACCATTAGGGTTTTCATCAGTTGGAGATATATATTTATAAACATCCATCTCTATTAAAGCTTTTTTACTTGTTAAAGCATTTGCTGTGATTAGTCTATTATTTCCACTAAATTTTCCGCCGTCTAAACTAGAATCTACGATACAAAGAGAAAATGCCATAGATGCTACAGCTATAAAAGCTATACTTCTTTTTAATAATTTATTCATAAAAAACTTCCCTTTTCCTTTATTTAAATACTATAAATATAATAATTCTGTCTAATATATATTT